>NZ_JAYSSZ010000035.1:0-2205 GCF_043720215.1 Flavobacterium sp.
TAACCACTTTGGATTAATGACAAACAATCCATTTCACCCTCAACAATTATAATAGTTTCGTTATCAATTGCACAATCAAGGTTATAAAATATCAATTCAGCATCTTTAAATAGCTTAAAGTCTTTGTTTGCCCCTCTATACTTTACATTTACAAGTTCGCCATTTCGGAAGTAATTAAAATTTACTGCCTTTACTTCTGTTTTTGCTTTTGGCATCCACTCAATAGACTCAGTAACTTTTAACTCTAATAGTGTTTTTTCATCTATTTTGCGCTCCGTAAAGAACTTTACCACGTTGGGTGAATAGTTTGTATTGCTTTTGAATAAAGGTTGCTTATAAACGATTTCTTTAACTTTTGGCTCAAACTCTTTTTTTTCTACCAAAACAACTTGACAATGGTTGCACCTTCCTGCGTTCTTTTGTCCGTTAAATGAAAAAACTTTTGCAGTTTTGTTTTTCCTATCGTGTGAGCAAACAGGGCAAAGCATTTGATTTTCCCCTGTTTTATTTACCGAAATAACGTACTCTTTTTTATCTGCTAAATTTATAACTTTCAACTCCATAATTAATCAATTTTTGTAATTGTGAAATAGCTATTTTGTTGCATTAGTTCAATTTCTGAAAGTGTTTTAAGTGCTTGAAATTTACCTTGTGCATTGTAAAATGATACCATTTTACGGTCGTTAAAAGTTGTTTCTGTTATTTCGTCATTCCACCTTCTTTGATTTAAATACGTGGCAGGAAGTGGTTGAAATTGTTTATCCCTTATTTTAGAAATGAATGCAGGAAGTGTATTTATTATTTTTTCCTGTTCAGTTAAATCTAAACTATTCCATTTTTTTGTACATCCGTTTTTATCACCTTCTTTTTTATTGTACAAATTCCAAAAAACAATAAAATCAACCTTTTTAATTTGTTCTTCTTCTTGTTCTTCTTCTTGTTCTTCTTCTTGTTTGCTTTTTTTCGGTATGCGGTCGGTTATCGGTCGGTTAGCGACCGGTTTATTTTCTAATGTTTTCAATGCTTTTGACCGACCCCCTAAACTCCCATTTTTAGAATTTACCTTTGAAATGTGATTAGCTTCAACTAATTGTTCATCAAGAAAATGTATAGATATAAACCCTTCATTTACCGAAATAAAGCGGTCGGTTAATTTTGGTAATTGTGTAGGATTTTTAAATCGCTTATTAATATCTTCGATTGACAATCGACCATCTCTTTGCCAATATAAAGCACATAGATTAATAAATAGACCTTGCGTATCAAATTCTTCAAAAACAATATCTCCTGTCATCCATTCCGTTACTGTAAATTTAAAATATGGAAAGTTTTTAGCCATTTTGAATTTTATTATGTTTTTTAGCATTGCAAATATTGCATAATACCTGTTTGTTTTCTATTGTGTCTAAACCTCCTTTTGATATTGGTATAATGTGGTCTATTTCTAATAATCTAACTCCATCGTAAAGAGTGTTTTTCCCATCGTAATATCCTTTAACTGAAAAACTGTATGAGCAAAAAAAACATTTATAGTTATATTTTAGAAATAAAAAAGCCCTATCAAACGATTTTATTTTTTTTCTTGTAGAAATATTCATGATATAAAAACGAAAAAGCCCCAAATAGTCGGCAGACCAAATGGGGCTTAATCGTATATGTTTGATTTCTTCCGATTTCAAACTATTATGATTCGTTATCCTGCCGTATAACTGTATAAATTCTATGAACGTAATTTTTCTGACTGCAAAGATACTAAAAAAGTAATACAAACGTTGTAAAATGTAAAGAATAAACGGCTCCTGATTCCATCACAAGACTTTCGGAGTTTCCTCCCACCGTTCTTACTACCGTATCATTATTTGAAATCCCTACGATTCGAAACTCGGTAGCGTAATGTGTTAAAATAACTGCATAACAGATTCTTTTTCTTCAACAAATGATTTATGATTGTTGGCATTTAGATTAAAATAGCTTTCCTTTAACTCAATAGAAATGCTTTTTCGGTTCATTTTAATTGCAGAACAACCCTCAGATCCAATCCCTCCAAAATAGCTTATAACCGTTTCGCCTTCATTGGAATATAAATGCAGGATTCTTTCAATTGTATCTAATTGTAAAGGGCAAATGTGTTTTTCGTCATTTCCATCCCTTCCTGAGCGATATTGAAGTGTCCGGCTATAATCTATATCCATCCAAACAGGTGAT
>NZ_JAYSSZ010000036.1:0-2200 GCF_043720215.1 Flavobacterium sp.
TGATTTTTTACATCAATAATCGGGTTGTCATTTGCTGAATTAAATTCGTCTTCCAGAATTGATGCCACATTATTTATAGTCTCTAAAACTGGCCCTAAAATTTGTGGCACACAACGCAACGAATAATACTCTTGTACTTTCTCTTTGAAAACATCTTCGGTATTTTCTCCAGTATATAAGTGATCTTCTCTTTTTCTGATTAATGTGCTGTCAGATAAGTTTACTCTCATTCTTTCAGCCACTTCACGTTGTCCTTTATGACGTTTTGTATTGTTTAATTCCTCAGAAAAGTGATCATCATAAGCTTGAACAATCTCGTTTATTGCACAAGAAAATTTAAGTGACCAATCTAATAATTTATTAGCGTTATGTACGTTTACTACTCCAATTCCTGTCATTACAGAAGTTCCGTTCATTAATGCCAAACCTTCTCTAATTTCGACTTGAATAGGCTTCAAGTTTTCTAATTCGAAAACTTCTTGCGTTGGTCTTCTTTCTCCTTTATAAAAAACTTCTCCTTCTCCAATAAGTACCAATGCTAAATGTGCTAGTTGCACTAAATCTCCACTAGCACCAACACCACCGTGCTCAAAAATTAAGGGAGTAATATCTTTGTTTATCAATTCCTTCATCAAGTGAATTAATGACGGATGAACACCTGAATTTCCAAGAGAAAGTGTATTTAATCTTGCTAAAATTGCCGCTTTTACACAAAGTGGATTCAAAGGTCTTCCGGTTCCAGAGGAATGGCTTCTAATCAAATTATATTGCAGTTGAAGTCTGTCTTCATCTTTTATACGGTATTGTGCCATGGGCCCAAAACCTGTATTCACACCATAAATCACTTTATTTCCTGAAAATTCTTTAAGAAAATCGAAACTTTTATTTACTCTATCTAAAACAACATCGCTTATCTCAACTTTATTATTGTCAAAAATTATTGATTCAAATTCTTTTAAGCTTAAAAACTCATTAATCATACTCATTGTAACCCTTTTTTATTTTACTCAATTAATTTTTTATTGAAATTAATGTTGTTAACTTTGAAGTCGCAAATATAGGTATTAATCAGTAATATTTTGAATATGTTAAAGGAGTTTGTCGATGTTTTGGTAATTGGCGCTGGTCCCTCAGGATGTGTTTCGGCATCTCACCTTCATAATAACAACATTAAGGTAAAAGTTGTCGAGAAAACAAAATTTCCAAGAATTGTTGTTGGAGAGAGTTTAATACCTCGTGTTATGGATCATTTTGCAGAAGCGGGATTGTTTGAATCTCTTGATGCTATGAATTTTGAAAAAAAACTAGGCGCTCGTTTTATTCGTGGAAATGAGATATGTATCTTCGATTTTAGTGACAAATTTGGAGAGGGTTGGGATTGGACTTGGCAGGTACCAAGAGCTGATTTCGACAATACGATGGCGCAAGAAGTTATACGTAAAGGAATCGATTTAGAGTTTGAAAGCGAAGTGATATCATTAACTTTTGAAGGAAAAAACTCTATCACTGTGGTGAAAGACAAAGATGGAATTGAAAAAGAAATTCATGCTAAGTTTATTGTTGATTCTAGTGGATATGGAAGGGTTTTGCCAAGATTACTTGATTTAGATACACCATCAAAGTTAGATCCTCACTCTGCAATTTTTACACATGTAGTAGATGTAAATAGACCTGAAGGTGAAGAGGGAACTTTAATTTCTTTCGATATTTTAGAAACAGAAGTTTGGTTATGGGTTATTCCTTTCTCCAATGGAAAAACAAGCTTAGGCGTAGTTGGTCCAACAAGTTTTATCAATTCTCTATCTAAAGACAACGATAATGTTGAAGCATTAAATAACGCCATTAACAAGTCTGATTATTATATAAAACGCTTTGGTGGTGTCGAATTTACTTTCGAACCTGTAAAATTAGAAAACTATTCTCGTTCTGTAAAAAGCATGTACGGTGATGGTTTTGCATTAACAGGAAATAGTTCTGAATTTTTAGACCCTGTTTTTTCATCAGGTGTTGCTTTTGCTACAGAATCTGGAATGCTTGCTGCTAAATTATTTATTAAAGAATCGCAAGGAATTACTGTAGATTGGGAAACTGAATTTACAGGATATATGCGTCGTGGCATTGGCGTTTTTACTACTTATGTAAAAGAATGGTATACTGGCAATTTACAAACTTTGTTTTTTCATCAACCGGAAAATCCAGA
>NZ_JAYSSZ010000037.1:0-2199 GCF_043720215.1 Flavobacterium sp.
AAAAAAAGAGAAATTGAATCTTTTACATTTTGTAAAAGATTCAGTTTAGCGAGAGCAAATGGTAAAACATACCCTTCGGATTGCGCCAATACTGAGGGGTTGTGTGTAATGCAAAACGACAGTCCTCAATTCTAAAAAGTAACGACAGACGAAAATCAAGATGACTAAAATTCTAACAGCCTTTACCGTAGTAATACTTTGTTTCTTTCACTCTTTTGCACAAACAGGGAATGACCCTAAGACAACTAAACAAATCAATACTTACTTAACTGAGCTTGAGAGAGTTGGGTTTTCGGGTACAGTACTTGTTGAATTAAACGGGAATATAGTAATTTCAAAAGGCTACGGTTTCAGCGATAAAACAAATTCATTAAAAAATCGGTCAACTACAATTTTTGACATCGGTTCAATTACTAAACAATTTACAGCTGCTGCAATTCTAAAATTAGAAATGCAAGGTAAACTTACTGTTGATGATAACATTTCAAAATATTTTGAAAATGTTCCAATGGATAAAATCAATATTACAATACATGATTTACTTCGTCATCAATCGGGACTTGTAAATAATGTAGGGAAAGATTTTGACAAAATAAGTAAAGAGAAATTTCTTGACACACTAATAAATTCTAAATTACGATTTGAAGTCGGAACAAAGTTTTCATATTCAAATATTGGATATAGTTTATTAGGAATGATAATTGAAAAAGTTTCAGGTAAAACGTATGAAAACTATTTGTTTAAAAATTTATGGAAACCTGCACAAATGGAAATGACAGGCTATTCAAGACCAAAATTTAACAGAACCAAAATAGCAATAGGATATTACAAAGATGATAAAGTTTGGGGTAAGCCTACTGAAAAGAATTGGGATAAAACAGCACCCTTTTGGCATCTTGCAGGAAATGGTGGCATACTTTCAACAACAGAAGACCTTTACAAATGGCATAAAGCACTGTTGGGGGAGCTAATATTATCAAAGGAAGCAAAAAATAAATTATACCATCCAAAAATAAGAACAGAAGAAAACTACAACTCAATATACGCTTACGGTTGGGATGTTTCACAAACAAATAGAAAGACAAACCGAGTTTGGCACAATGGAACAAACAATATTTTTTATAGCGACTTTATGAGATACATTGATGAAAACATTACATTGATCATGCTTTCTAATAAATCTCACTTAAATTTTAATGGATTAAATATTGAATTATCTAAAATAGTTTTTGAAAAAAATTATAAACCAACCATACCCATCGCCGACAATGACAACAATCAAAAATACTCTAACAAAATTATAGATATAGTTTTGAGTAAGGGTATTGAAGCAGGTAAAGAAAACTTCAAAAAAAGACCTGCTAAAACTAATATTTTAGAATATAAATTAAACACAAAAGGCTATGAACTTTTATCACAAAAAAAGTATGAAGAAGCAATAGCCATATTTACAATCAATGTTTTTGCGTTTCCTAAATCAGCGAATGGTTTTGACAGTTTGGGAGAAGCATATATGAACAAAGGAGACAAAGCTTTGGCTATTAAAAACTATGAAAAAAGTTTAGAATTAGACCCAAATAATGGAAATGCAATAGATATGCTTGCAGAATTGCGAAAATAACCCCAGACAAATGCACTACACACAACAAAAGTATTTGCAAAAGCAGGGCTGGACAATTAAACATTAGCTATGTATAAGCTTCAGCAATGGTTCGGGCTCGACGTTCAATTTTCAGCTTCAGTTCATAACTTCAACAACATGTTTTCAAATGGGCTTTTGTTCCGGGCAGACAAGCAATGAATTCCCTGCCTTCGCAAATACTCAACGGTATTTCGTATAGTTATGTCCGTTTCTTCGCCTAAAGCGGAACCGTTGAAAATGTGGTTAGCCGAGCAAGGAAGTAGGACAATTGACGAAACAGAAAACCCTGAATTGCTATCTGAAAGGCAAGCTGAAATTTATAGAGCAAAAGGATATTCCGATGAATGGATTTTGAGACGGATGCAAACCATTGATACGCGCAAACAATTGACAGACGAGTGGAAAAATAGGGGAGTGGTGGATAATCGAGAATTTTCGATTCTCACCGCCACTATTGCTAAAGGGACTTTTGGCTTGAATCCCACTGAACATAAAAAGTTGAAAGGTTTAGAGAAACCGAGTCAAAATTTACGTGACCACATGACCCCGTTAGAGCT
>NZ_JAYSSZ010000038.1:0-5663 GCF_043720215.1 Flavobacterium sp.
AAGACATACTGTAGTCTTTTTGAGTACGCTTTACATAGCGAGGTTCCTGGGTGTTTTCCATAACGATGAATTTATGTATCGCCATTTTAGGACAAGACAGTTTTTTAATAAAAAAAGCCTATTCATTTTTTGAATAGGCTTTTGGTAAAACATAATTACTACTTTTTAGTTTTTCACAAACTTGATTGTAGCTTTTGTATCGTTGAATTGAATAGTATAAACACCTAAAGCAAGTCTAGAAATGTCTAATACGTTTTCGTCAGATTTTAAAGTGTTTTCCATAACTTTTTGTCCTAAAATATTAAATATTATAATATTTTTATCTGCAATAAAATCACCTTTGATAGTAATATTTGTAGATGCTGGGTTAGGATATACTTTTAGGTTATTTTTTGAAAAATCATTTACGCTTAAAAGTGGCTGAACTGTCAAAGTAAAAGCTTTGTTCACTATAGCATTGATAGATCTTCCAGTTGGTGAATTTGCAGTCATTGTAATTGTGTAAACACCCGGACTTAAGCTAGTTCCTGTAACTGGACTTTGAGATATAACTGAATCACAGTTAGCACTTATTGCATTACATTGAGATATATAACTAGGTAAGATGTAAACGTTTCCTGCACCCGCAGTTACCGTTTGGTTTGCAGGAACATTTAATGTAAATGTTACTGCTGGCATTGTATAACCTGCCGCAGCATATCTTTGAGTCATTGTTCTTATATCAGCACAAGAATAATTCATATTTATAGCAGCTTGTCTAACAGCAATCGCAGCTTGATTTTGATTTGTTGAACTATTAGTTAGCGCTAAACCTTCTAAAAAAGCAGTATCTGTTTTTGTTCTTCCTAAAACATCCCAAATTTTCATATTTACTGTAGCCCAAATTTGCCCATCGGTATGTATTTGACTTACCAATCCTCCTGGATATATTGGCGCATAATTTGTTGTTCTTCCTCCCCAACAAGGATTATGACCATCCCAGTTGAACATGTAATGGTAAGCTGCATCGGTAGTTAACCATTGATTTAAACTTCTACTATTAGATTGTGCCCAGTAATCGCCTGAACCTTCACTTAATCCATTTACTTGCGATAGTGAACCACCCGTTAACCAATCATGTAGTCCATGACCAAGTTCATGCCAAATAACATCTCCATCTTCACCATCATCTACACATCCTTCTCCGAAAACTAATTGTCCGTTTGAATAGTGAGAATTATCGGCTCCGTTTTCTCCATGTGGATCAAAGTGCAAAATTCCCCCATTCCCTAATGGACGGCAAGTCACACCAAGTGTTTCGTTAATGTATCTTAAATTTTTATCTGTATGATAAAAAACATTTACAGCTTCAAAAGCTTGATCGAATCTATTGTAGCTGAAATTATTTGTTGCTTGAGTAAACAAACCTGTAATCGGATTTTCAATTCTTTTAATTTCAACATAAGAACTTTTTAAAAGATAAGTTCCTGCGGTTAAATCAACTTCTGGTAATGTTACAGAAATCCTTGCAGCATCTAATGAAGCATTTGTTGCGTCGCCATTATCTATATAATTACCCGCATATGCACTACGATTAACTCCTAAAGGGTCTGAAGCAAAAACCATACCTGTTGCGGAAACAAAAGCTAAAGGTGCAGCTTTTTGTTCTTTTTTAATATTTTCTTTTTGACTTTCTTTTTTTTTGGGTTTGTCTTTTTTGCTTTTTTTCTCAGAATGATAAAATGCAATATTCTTTGAACTTAGAATTTGCGAAGTTTTTGCATCTACAATAACTTCCCAGCTTCCTGGTTTGTCTTCAGCATTTGTAACAACTCTATAAACTAATTTTGTAGGTTGTATCTTATTATAAACATAAAGTTTAGATTCTTGAAAAGTAATGTTTCCTGAGAATTTTAATTCTGTATTTGAAATCGCAATTGCTTGTTGCTCACTAATAGCTGGAGTGGTTGCGATATTTTCTACTGTATTATCGTAATTATTAGTAGAATATGCAATCTCATTATTTGGTGCAAAGTTTACTAAAATTTCCGAATCAAAGACTGGAACAGCATTAAGCATTTGTTGAAATCTAAGTGTTTCGCCTGCTAATCCATTTCGAACAAATCTCAAGCTAAATGTATGCTCTGGTTTGATTTGTAATTCTTTTTCTTGGGATTTTATATAATCACGAGCTCTTTGTTCGTTTGGTGAATTTTGAGCATTTACCGCAGTTAATCCTAATAAGAAAAGGACTGTAATGTGTAAAGTTTTTTTCATAATTGTTTATTTATATGTGTACTTATAGAACAAATATATAAAATTAAGTTTAAAATCCTAAGAATACTATAAAACTCTAATGCTTTTCTATACCTTTTTTTAATATTTGACCAAAATCATACATATCCTCGTAAGAACAATACAAAGGAACTGGTGCTAATCGAATTACATTGGGTTCGCGCCAATCGGTTATCACGCCATTTTTCATTAGATAATCGAATAATGGTCGACCTTCTCCATGTAAAAAAACAGAAAGTTGACAAGCTCTTTCTTCTTGATTACTTGGTGTTAAAATCTCGAAATGACCTTTTACTTCTTTGTCTATTTCATGAAGAATAAATTCTAAATAAGCTGTAATTTGGTTTCTTTTTGCAATTAGTTTGTCCATGCCAACTTCAGCAAACATTTCGACTGATGCTAAATAAGGTGCTAATGATAGAATTGGTAAATTACTTATTTGCCAACCATCGGCTCCATGAACTGGATCGAAAGTAGGTTCCATTTTGAAACGTCGTTCTTTATTGTGTCCCCACCAACCTGCGAGTCTTGGCAAATCAGCATCATTGTGATGTTTTTCATGAACGAAACAACCTGAAGCATTACCAGGCCCTGAATTCATGTATTTATAAGAACACCATGAAGCAAAATCGATATTCCAATCGTGCAATTCTAATTTGATATTTCCTGCGGCGTGAGCCAAATCGAAACCAACTTTTGCGCCTTGTTTATGTCCTGCTTCGGTGATGGTTTTCATATCAAAAACTTGTCCTGTATAGTAATTTACACCTCCAAACAAAACCAATGCCAACTCATCTCCTACTTCTTTTATTTTTGCAAGAATATCTTCTAATCGGATATTGTGTTCACCTTCTCTTCTTTTAATTTCTACAATCGCATCTTCAGGTTTATAACCATGAAAATTAACTTGACTCTGGAACATATATTGATCTGATGGAAAAGCTTTTTCTTCGCAGATAATCTTATAACGTGTTTTTGTAGGACGATAAAAGGAAACCATCAGTAAATGAAGATTCACAGTAAGTGTATTCATTACAGTAACCTCACTTGGTTTTGCTCCTACAATTTTACTTAACGGATTAGCAAATCGTTCGTGATAATCCCACCATGGTTTGTCTGCATAAAAATGACCCTCGACAGCAAGATTTGCCCAATCGTTCATCACTTCATCAACATAAGTTTTGGCCGACTTTGGTTGTAATCCCAATGAATTTCCAGTAAAATAAATTACGTTTTTATCATTGTGTTGTGGAAATATGAACTCGTTTCTATATTTTTTTAGTTCGTCTTGTGCATCGAGTTGTTGTGCAAATTGTACTCTGTTTTGGAAAGTCATGATTTGGTTTTTGATTTTGTAAAAATAAGAAAAATTATTTCACAAAGATGCGCAGAGTAAACACAGAGATACACAAATTTTTTTTTTGATTTTAATAACTTGAGTTAGTATATTATTTAGGAGCGCAACATTTCGGTTTCTTTTCAAATTATTTCCCGCTTTCCGTTTCAATCTTTTCATTTTTAAACGAAAAAAAAAAGGATTTCCACTGCTCCCGATAGCTATCGGGACGGGGCTATAATTTAGCATTTCGACTTCTTTCAAAATTTAAATCAATTATTAAATTTCAGTTTTCAATAAAATATTTAAGAATATATTTAAGAATATATTTTTTATTGTTAGGAATCCTTACTATATTTATATCGGCAATATTGTCATCAAACAATTGTAAATTAATAAAAAATGAGCAAATCAATTTTTTATCACGCTGGTTGTCCAGTTTGTGTAAGCGCAGAGCAAGATTTACTAAATCTTATAGATTCATCTAAGGTGGAAGTGGTACATCTTGGTAATGACAAATCAAGAATTAAAGACGCTGAAAAAGCAGGCGTGAAATCGGTTCCTGCTTTAGTGACTCCAAACGGTAATGTATTACACATTAATTTTGGTGCATCTCTAGAAGCTGTAAAAGGTTAAAAACTAAATAACAGCCACTATGCAAAGCGTATTGGCTGTTATTTTATTAATACAATAAATTCATAAAAAACATAAAAAATATGCAAGTAGCAGTTTGGGATACCTATGTAACAAAAAGCGATGGAACAGTAATGCATTTTGACATTATTGCCCCTGAGAATATAAAAGACGAAAAAACAATTCATACCTTTGGAAAGGAATACTTAGTTCATAAAAACCAAGAAAAACAACAACTAACTACCAAAGAGTGCGTTTTTTGTCATCTAGAAAATGCAACTGCTGAAATTGAAACAAGTATTCTAGAGAAAGGGTATTATATTTTAGAAATGCAAAATTGTAACTAAACATGTCTGTATTTAATTTAAAAAAGCAAAACGAAAATCTTGACTTCAAAATAGTAGCTGGACTGGAGCGATTATCTCAAGTCTTTAGAATTTTACTATGGGAGAAAGCCAAAGAGTTTAGTTTGAGTCCTATACAAATACAGTTGCTTATTTTTATTAAACACCATTCCGTAGACAAAACGACGGTAAGTTATCTTGCAAAAGAATTTAATTTCACTAAACCCACAATTAGCGAAGCTATAAAAATATTAGAACAAAAAAATCTTGTCAAAAAAAGTGCAAATACAAATGACACGAGAAGTCAAACTATACAATTGACTTCTTCTGGTGAAAAAATAGTTTTTGAAACAGAAAATTTTGTCGATCCATTAACAAAAATTATCTCCGGAGTGAATGATTCTGAGAAAGTTGTTTTATGGGAGAACATATCGAATCTTATAATAAAACTAAATAAACAGAAAGTCATTAGCGTGCAAAGAACTTGTTTTAATTGCAAATTCTATTCAATAAAAGCGGAAAATCATTTTTGCAATTTACTTGATCAAAAACTTTTGTCGAAGGAAATACGAATTGACTGTATCGAGTTTGAAGTTGCTTAGATTTTTTACTGAATAAAATAATTTCTAAATTGTTGCTCGCGTGAGGAATTACTTCACTATGCTTTTATTTTCATAGGAGTTCAGTGAACTTTGATTGATTCTGTAAAATAAGAAAAACTATTTCACGAAGATGCACAAAGAAAGCACAGAGATGCACAAAGTTTTTTTAGTTTTTGAACTATATAAGAAATTCAAGGCAATATGAGTTGTAATGATTGAATGTTGAATAACGAATGTTGAATATTGAAAATACTACTCGCGTGAGGGATTGAAGTGGAAATCCTTTTTTGAGGCTTTTCGCCGATAAAAAGATTGTAACGTCCCGATAGCTATCGGGAAGCCCGACCCTTTTCGGGTCACGCCATAAAAAAACCTTTCAGTAATTAGACTGAACCCAAAAGTTTGGACAAATTTATAATTAATTTTGATAATAATGAGTTCGATATTGTATCGGACTCATTTTGTTTAAATTTG
>NZ_JAYSSZ010000039.1:0-5647 GCF_043720215.1 Flavobacterium sp.
TTTCACTCTTTACTAATATTTTGCCACCCATTAAGTTAATAAGTCTTTTTACAATGGTTAAACCAAGCCCAGTTCCACCATATTTTCTGTTAATTTCGACTGAACCTTGAGAAAAACTCTCAAATATAGATTCTAATTTGTCTTTTGGAATTCCAATTCCTGTATCTTGTATCTCAAATTTTAACCTACAATTATCTCCATCTCGGCTTATAAGTTTTGAACTTACACTTATTCTTCCATTTTGAGTAAATTTTAGTGCGTTGTTTATTAAATTAATAAATATTTGAGAAAGTTTTGTAGGATCTCCTACTAGTATTTCTGGAACGTCACTATCTATTTCTAACGTAAAATCGTTATTGTTTTGACTGGCTTGCTCTTTTAACGAATTTTGAATATTGTTGAGTAGTTCTTTTATATCAAAATTAATATTTTCAATTTCTATATTATCAGATTCAATTCTGTTAATTTCAAGAATTTCATTAATATAGGTAAGCAAATAATTACCAGAAAATTTTAATGATTTTAAATATTCAATTTGACTAGCTTTAGGTTTTTCTTCTAATAGAATATGCGAAATTCCATTAATTGCATTAAGAGGTGTTCTTAATTCGTGACTTACTGTCGATAAAAATTCGGCACGTGCTTTCGATGCTTTCTCTATTCTTTCTTTTGCGGTTTCTAATTCACTATTTTTATCGCGAAGTAAACTATTCGATTTATTTCTAATAATATTGTTTTTATATAATGATAAACTTAAAAGTGAAAGGATTGTGATTAATGCAATGCTGAGTATATTAATCAGCTTAGAAAACTTACTTGCTTTTACTTGTTGCTTTTTCTCCTTGTCCATTTTTTCCATAGTTCGCATAATCTCATCTACCTTAAAGCGTTCGGTTATGATGCTTTTTGTTTCAGATTTTGCTACTATTTCTATTGAATCTTTAAGTTTCGTATAAATTTTAAGATAACTAAGCGAATTATTATTTTGTCGCATATTTTCATATACTTCACTTATCCTTTTTGAAATTTTTATTTGCTGATCTATATTTCTGTTTTCAATACTTAACTCATACCCTCTATTCAAATAGTTTAAGGCTAAATTATTTATTTTTTCTTTAGATTTTAAACTTCCTAATTGATATAATGCTTCAGATTGTAGTTTAAATGTGTCTTTGCTAACAGGTAAATGTGCAATTTGCTGAAATATATTTTCAGCAAGAGTAATTTGATTTTTTTCAAGATACATGAGTCCTTTTTGAAGATTTACCATGTTCTTTGCATTTGCTAAATCTATACTTTCGTATATTGAATTTGCTTTTTCAAAATAAGATTCCGCTCTACTATAATTTTCTTTTTGCATATAACATAATCCTAAATTATAGTAGGATAATGCTAGTTTTGAGTTTGGTTCAATTGTATTTAAAATAGATACACCTCGTAATAATTTTTCTATTGCAATATCATATTTTTTGATATCAATATAAATTATCGCTAAACTATAATAACCATTTGCAAGTGCAGGAATATTTTTAATTTTTTGACCGTACACAATACATTTATTAGCGTTTTCTAGTGCGCTGTCAAAAACTTTATTGTTTCTGAAGTAGTTAGCTTTTTCAGTATAAAAAAAAGAGCTGTCAATTTTTGACGTATATTTCCGTCCGTTTTGTGAGAAAACAGTGAGGGTAATAAATGAAATTAAAATTAAAAATAAGTTTTTTAACATCTTTATCAGTTATGAAAACTATATAAATATAGTTATTTTTTATTAATTACAGATAAAATGTCAATAATTCTAGATGAATATCCTATTTCGTTATCATACCAGCCTACGACTTTTACCATTTTATCTATAACCGAAGTGAGTTGAGCATCAAATAAACAGGAGTTTCTGTTTCCAATAATGTCGACAGAAACAATAGGATCTTCGGTATAAGCAAGAATTCCTTTTAGTTCATTTTCAGAAGCTTTTTTGAAAGCAAGATTTATTTCTTCTATAGACACTTCTCGTTTCACGTTAAAAGTAATATCTGTCAAAGAACCGTCAGGAACAGGAACTCGAATGCCACAACCTCCAATTTTGCCTTCTAATTCTGGAAATATTTTGGTTAGCGATTTTGCCGCACCAGTGGTTGTAGGAACTATAGATTGGCTAGCACCACGAGCTCTTCGTAAGTCTTTATGAGGCTGATCATGTAAACTCTGATCGGTAGTATATGAATGTACAGTTGTAATATAGGCTTGTTCTATACCACACAATTCTTTAATAACCTTAATCATTGGTGCTGCATTGTTTGTTGTGCAACTTGCGTTAGAGATAATGAGTTCGTTTCCGTCAAGAATGTTCTCATTTACACCAAGAACAATGGTTTTTATATTTTCTACTTCAGCTGGAGCCGATAAGATTACCTTTTTGGCACCAGCCAAAATATGTGCATTTATTTCGTCGTAAGTCTTATATTTTCCAGTCGATTCTATAACAAAATCAATATCTAAGGCTTTCCAGTCTAAATTTTTTATTTCTTTTTCGTGAAAAAAAGTATATGATTTTCCATCAACTAAAATAGAATTCTCATCAAACGAAACATCGGAAGCTAAAACACCATGAATGCTGTCATATTTTAATAAATGCGACATCGTTCTATTATCAGCAATATCATTTATGGCAATCACTTCAATTGTAGGATGGTCAAGTAGCAATCGAAATAAATTTCGACCAATTCTCCCAAAACCATTTATAGCAATTCGAATTTTCAAAGTTTTTGTTTATTTGGTTATTCGGTTATTTGGTTAACCGATTAAACAAATAACCGAATAACCAAATAAACCTTTTATAAAATATGTTTCTGTGCGTGATATGACGAGCGAACTAATGGACCACTTTCTACATGACGGAAACCCATTTCTTTACCAAGAATTTCGTATTTTTCAAATTGCTCTGGAGTAATAAATTCTTTTACAGGCAAGTGTTTTTTGCTTGGTTGTAAATACTGACCAATAGTTACAATATCTACATTTGCTTCACGCAAATCTTTCATCGTTTGTATCACTTCTTCTTCGGTTTCGCCTAAACCTAGCATGATTCCAGATTTTGTTCTGCGTATTCCTTGTTGTTTTAAATAGCGTAATACTTCAAGACTACGATCGTATTTTGCCTGAATACGCACTTCGCGAGTTAATCTGCGAACGGTTTCTACATTATGAGAAACAACTTCAGGATTGGCTTCTACAATTCTGTCTATATTTCTTTCTACACCTTGAAAATCAGGAATAAGTGTTTCCAATGTGGTTTCTGGATTCATTCTTCGAATAGCTTTTATGGTTTCAATCCAAATTATAGAACCCATATCTTTCAAATCATCTCTATCTACACTTGTAATTACAGCGTGTTTGATGTTCATGATTTTTATAGAACGTGCTACTTTTTCGGGTTCATCCCAATCAACCGTTTCTGGACGACCTGTTTTTACACCACAAAAACCACAAGAACGTGTACAAACATTTCCTAAAATCATAAATGTTGCTGTTCCTTCTCCCCAGCATTCGCCCATATTTGGGCAACTTCCAGAGGTACAAATGGTGTTGAGTTTGTATTTATCGACCAAACCACGCAGTTCAGTGTATTTCTGACCAATAGGTAATTTTACTTTCAACCATTTTGGCTTTCCAACAGGAAGTATATTTGATTCTAAGACAGTTTCCATAAAATGCTGTTTTTGCTTTGCAAAGATAAGACTTAGATTTTAGATTTCAGATTTTAGAGAATAGATTTTAGGAACGAATTGCTCGGGCATTCTTGGTATTCCTATTCCTGCTTTCGCTTTAATCTGTCTCGTCCCAAAAGTCGAGACAGGATTTCCACTTCAATCAGGGTTAGTTAGGAGTTCATTTTAATTTTTGGAACTAAAAAAAGCGCACTAAAATAGTACGCTTTATCCAATTTGTTTATTTAATTTATTCTTGTTGCATCTTAACCATAATTGGCAAAGAATAAGAAGTTCTAACGGGTTTTCCTTTGTATATTCCAGGTTCCCATTTTGTTTTTATAGATTTAAGAACACGAATTGCTTCTTTATCTAAACCAAAACCTGGGTTTTTAGGAACAGTAATGTTAGATAATGTTCCATCTTTCTCGATAACAAAATATACAAGAATTTTTATTGTTTTTTCTTCATCAATTTCTGGTGTAACAAATTTTCTACCCACAGTTTTCAAAAATTCATCTATTCCTCCAGGAAATGTTGGGCTTTTGTCTAAAATCCCAGATGGTTTAATTCCTTCTGGATCTTCTGCAGGTACAGTAATTACTGTTCCTGTGTCGATATTTCCAGGGTTTGGACCAACTCCAGTTCCTGTTGTGTTCGTGTTAGTTGTATTTGTGTTGCCAACTTCTTCAGGTTTTGTAAATGCAACATCTGGAGCTTCATTAGCTTTAACAATTGTTGGATCTATTAAGTCTTGAGATGTCACAGGTTTTTGCGGCTCACTTCTTAATACTGGTAATTCTTCTTTTATTTGATTAGGAGGAAGTATAACATTTGTAACTTCTAACCCAGGATCCTCAATATATGGATGAATAACAGGTTTATCCGCAAATGAACTTAATACTAATGGCAATATCGCAATTCCAGTAATTAATGCTATTGCACTAAAAAAAGCTTTTATTGTTGTTTTTCCATCGTCTTGGCGCAATTGATACGCTCCGTACTCTTTGTTTTTTCCTTCAAAAACTAACTCTAGCCATTCGTTTTTGTTAATGTTTAATTTTGACATAATTTTCGGTTTTTATAATTAATAATCTTCTAATGTTCTGATTAGTTATATGAAAAAACCGTGCCAAAATTTTGTTAAATACATATTAAATGCAAAATTTTAATAAAATAATTATTTATTCCGTAAAATCTAAGTCTTTATTATGCGTTTCTTGAATAGTTAGTGTTGAGTAAATTCCGAGTACAAACACAATGATTCCTACTATTGCCGCAGCTATTATTACTCCATTATTTACTTTTAGTCTATCGAAAGCCAAAAGCATTAACGGAAGTGTTCCTCGGACCATGTTCGGGATTGTAGTTGTAGCTGTGCTTCTTATATTGGTTCCAAATTGTTCTGCTGCAACAGTCACAAACATTGCCCAATATCCAGTTCCTAATCCCAGCCAAGCACAATAAAAATAGTACATATTCTCTGATTTTGTTCCTCCAAACAACATCAAAACAACCCCAATTGTTGTAAAAACCATCATATAAAAAATAGCTTTTTTACGAGATTTTAACCAATGAGAAATAAATCCACTTGAGAAATCCCCAACAGATATTCCAATATATGCCCACATAATGGCTTTGCCTGGCGTTATACTTTCTATTCCAAATGCTGGTGCAAACTGGTTTCCCATAACGGCTAAAATCCCGATGCAATACCATGTTG
The DNA here is from genome assembly GCF_043720215.1 of Flavobacterium sp. GTDB lineage: Bacteria > Bacteroidota > Bacteroidia > Flavobacteriales > Flavobacteriaceae > Flavobacterium. The sequence goes on from NZ_JAYSSZ010000039.1 coordinate 5,428, forward strand.
GAAGTCCAATGGCAATACATTTTAGATATTTTATAAATTGAGTTTTATTGGTGAAAAAAGAAAAGAAATTTCCTTTTGCAATAGTTGTTGTTTTTTCTAAACTTTTATAAATACCAGATTCTACCACACCAATTCTTAAAAATAAGAGTAATAATCCCAGCGTTCCTCCTATAAAATAAGCAATTGTCCAATCTCCAGCTAACTCTACAGTAAGTTGAGC
>NZ_JAYSSZ010000040.1:0-16407 GCF_043720215.1 Flavobacterium sp.
GTTGGTGCAATGTCACCTAAAACACCGTCGTGAATTGTTTTCAACGCTGAATCGACTAAAATAATAGGAACGGGATTTCTTGTATGTGCAGTGTTTGGGCTTCCGTCAGAATTTATCATAGTTTCGCAATTGCCATGATCGGCGATTACAATAGTTGTATAATTGTTTGCTAATGCTGCTGTAATTACTTTTTCGACACATTTATCAACAGCTTCACAAGCTTTAATTGCAGCCTCCATAATTCCTGTGTGTCCCACCATATCACCGTTTGCAAAATTGAGACATACAAAATCTACTTCTTGTTTTTCTAATTCTGGAATTAAAGCTTCTGTAAGTTCATAAGCACTCATTTCTGGTTGCAAATCGTAGGTAGCTACTTTTGGAGAGTTTTTTAAAATCCTGCTTTCGCCAATAAAAGGTTGTTCTCTCCCGCCAGAAAAGAAAAATGTAACGTGTGGATATTTTTCGGTTTCGGCAATTCGAATCTGTTTTTTATTTGCTTTTTCTAGAACTTCCCCCAATGTTTCTGTTATATTGTCTTTGTTGTAAACAACTTTTACATTCTCGAAGGTTTCGTCATAATTTGTGAGTGTTACATAATACAAATTGAGTTTGTGCATGTTTTGCTCGTGAAAATCTTGTTGAGATAAGGCTTCGGTGAGTTCTCGACCACGATCGGTTCTAAAATTAAAAAAAATAACCACATCGTTATCCTGAATTGTGGTAATTTGATTATTATTGTAATCGACCATAACCATGGGTTGTAAAAATTCATCAGTTATGTCGTTTTGATAACTTTTAGCTATGCTTTCTATGAAATTTGTGGTTTTTGTACCACTTCCATTTACTAATAAATTGTAAGCTAATTTTATGCGTTCCCAGCGTTTGTCGCGATCCATGGCGTAATAACGACCAATAACAGATGCTATTTTTGCAGGTGTATTTGTAATGTAATTTTGTAAATCTTCTATATATTTTTTTCCTGATTTTGGGTCTACATCACGACCATCTGTAAAGGCATGAATAAAAACTTTTTGTAACCCGAAATCTTCTGCGGCATCTAGTAATCCTCGCAAGTGCGATGTGTGAGAATGCACACCTCCGTCGGAAAGTAATCCTAAGAAATGCACATTTACATTTTTGTCTTTTGCGTATTGAAAAGCATCTATTAGAACTTGTTCTTTGTTTAATGTATGATTGGCAACGGCTAGATTTATTTTAGCTAAGTCTTGATAAACGATTCGTCCAGCACCAAGATTCATGTGTCCAACTTCGGAGTTTCCCATTTGTCCTTCTGGTAAACCTACGTTTAGACCATCTGTTCGCAATTGTGCGCTGGGATAATTTTTGTAAAGCGAATTTATAAACGGAATGTTGGCATTGTCTATAGCAGATACTTTTGGGTCTGGCGATTTTCCCCAGCCATCGAGTATCATTAGGATTACTTTTTTGTTCATTGTTTGCAGGTTTTTAGCCCTGATGGTAACGGCATCCTTTTTCTTGCTTCTTTAGCAAGGAAAAGATATAGTGTACAGCAGGAATAGCTACAAATTTAATGAATTATATCCAGTTTTTGACTCTATTATAATCTAAAAAGTATCGTAAACTAATAGAGAAAGTTTGGTTTAATTTATCTCCAAAAAGACTATTGAAATTATCTCCTATGTTTTTATTTACATTTGAAGGACCATTATTAAAATTAGCAGAATTGTTTCTGTATAAAACGTTTAACTGACTACCAGGAGCAATCCACCAAGAATAAGAAATATCTAAATTCCAGGTGCTAAAATCTTGATTGTTTATTTGATTGTAGTTTGTAGATGAAAAAGTTCCGTTATTTTCTAGTTTTTCAAAGGCTTTGTTTTCTACATAACTCCAATAGTAACGGTTAGTGGCGTTAATTGTCATTTTGTTGTTTAAAGCATATTTTACACGTAAAGAAATTGTAGAGGTATTGACATCGCGTTGTTCGAAAATAATTTCATCATTTACAATATCAGCTAAACCTTTAGTATTCTTTTCTTTGCTGTAATTATAACTTACAATGGTCGATATTTTATTATTAAATCGATATCTCGGACTAAAATCGAAACCATATTCTGAACGTCCTTTTTCAGATGTAAAGCCTGCCCAAGGATTAACGTCTAGTGCAAATTTTCGATTGTAATTAGATGAAAAATATACCCAAGAACTATAATACTCAGGTAATTCTACATATCGTCCTTCAACGGATGGTTGATAAAAATCGTATATTTTTACTGGACGCATATTTATACCAATCCCGAATCCATCGTTCTTTTTGGTTGATAAATTTACATTAGTATTTAAATTAAATCCTTGTAAATAACCTGTTTTGTTTTCATACTCAGAATAAATATTACTATTGAGCTGGAAAGAGTTTAAAATTTTTGTTGGTTTTAGAATTCTATAATTTACGTTACCATTGAATCTCAAATAATTGGTTTGGAAATTAATTCCTAAATCGTTAGTATCAAATTTTTTTGTAACATAATTTAAACTTGTACTATAGCGTATTTTTCCGCTGGTTTCTGCAAAATTTAATGAAGTGTTGTATCCGTTTCTGTTTTTCTGGTTTTGATACTCATTTATGGTACTGTATTTAAAATCACCAGATAAGTTATAAGTGTTTTTCTTTGTGTTTAAATCAAAAACAAGACCAGAAACATTTGCATCTCTAAATTCGCCATTTCGAGTTACATTAGTATTTATAAAGGAAACAGATGAGTTTTTACGAAATCGCTGGTCAAAAGAAATAATATTATAATTTGATAAAGGTTCTACAACAGATTTTCTTTTTAACCCAGTATTTGTATTTAATATTTCAACTTCAGTTTTTTCGGTAATTGCGTTTAAAACTCCTATTCCAAGTCCGCCTTTTGTTCTTCCAGAGACTTTTAGAGCATTAAGTAAATTTACTGTATTAGGATAATTTATTACTTCTTCGTTTACTGTGGTTTCTGGATAAATTGATGGGGAACCTCCAATTCTTCTAGAATAAAACAAGCTTCCTTTATTAAACAAATCGGTTCCTTCTGTAAAAAAAGGTCTGTTTTCGCTAAATTGTTGTTCGAACGGGCCAAGATTTAGAATTTTATTATCGAATGCAGTTTGACCAAAGTCTGGGACCAAAATTGCATCTAAAGTAAAGGCATCATTTATTCCATATTTTATGTCTAAACCGCCTTTTATTTCAGTTTTTGTGCCTTCTTTGTCTTTGTTAGCATAAAAAGAAGCATAAGGAAAAAAGAATAATCGAGTTGGTGTTTTTATATTTTCAATGCCATGCAATTCCCCTGCTTGTTGTTCTAACGATCCTTTTTTGTTATCTACGTTTGTCCAAAAATAAAGTTGTCTGTCACGACGTATTTGTCTTAAAAAATTAATTCCCCAAGTTTGATTATTTCCCTTTGGAAATCGAAGTGCTGAATAGGGAATTTTCATTTCTACAATCCAACCTTTGTCTGTTATTTTTACTTCACTGGTCCAAATAGCATCCCAAGAGAAGTCTTCTCCAGTTTGAGCATTTGAATTACAGTCTAATTGAACGCCAGCTGCAGTAACAAAAAACCTAAATTCTTGCTGACCATCATTGTAACCATTTAAGCTAACACCAAAAAAATCGGAAGAACCATCATCATCACGCTGTGTGATTTCTTTCATAATTTTGTTTGGTTCATCATCATTGAGAATTGCTCCTATATATATAGCCTCATTATCATAAACTATTTTGATATCACTTTTTTTATTATCTGAAATTTGTTTCCCATTATCAGGTTCAAACATAAAAAAGTCTGTGGCTATTTCTGCTTTGTTCCAAATAGCGTCATTTAGTTCACCATCGATTGAAATTTTTTCGTCAGTAAAAAGTGCTTTGAGTTTCTTTTTTTCTAGAGTAGTGCTATTTGATTGGTTTTCTGAACTTGAAGTAGGGTTGTTTTGCGCCTGAATGTTTATATTAAACAGGATTATTAGTATAAATGCAAATCTGTATACCATAATTTTGATTTTGATGATGTTAACAAAGTTATGAATTTTCTTAGCTGAACAGTTGCTATTTATGAATAGTTTAACTAATTATTAAAATTAAAAAAACCGTTGAAATGTTAAATTTTACCGATTAAGTGCAAAAAAATTTGGTTTGTATTATTTTTTATCACATATTTGTCTTGTTGAAATAATAACACAATTAAAAGATAATCAATGACTTACAGAATCTTACCTCTTCTTCTAGTATTTTTTATGTCTTTTGCTCCAAAGGCTACTACTAACACAGACCCTATCTTAATTGCTAGTGCAACTGCAAACAACCTAGCGGCAAGAATCGAAATTGTTTATAATTCATTAGATGCAAATCATTTTGCTATGCCTCAAATTACTTGTTTTAAAAAAGCGATGGCAGGTTTTTATGCTTTAAAAGAAAAAGGGCTAATACATAAAGATATTCTAACAGTAATTGATTTTAGCATGTCATCTACTAAGAAGAGATTATGGGTAATCGATTTGTCTACGAATACTATTTTATATAATTCGTTAGTTTCTCACGGAATGAATTCCGGTGGTGAGTATGCAAAGAACTTTTCAAACGCTCCAAGTTCAAATAAAAGCAGTTTAGGTTTTTATACTACAGGAGAAACCTACATGGGAAAACACGGATTGTCATTGAAGCTAGATGGACAAGAAAGAGGGATAAATAGCAATGCTCGTTCAAGAGCAGTTGTAATGCATGGAGCAAGTTATGCTAATCCATCAATATTAAGATCTCAAGGTTATTTAGGAAGATCTCAAGGTTGTCCTGCAATTCCTGAAGCTTTAAAAAAGGAAATAATAAAAACTATAAAAGGTAAATCTTGTATATTTATTTACCACCCAAGTAGAAGTTACGAAATTGCGTCTAGATTAGTTTCTTAGTTTAGAATATAAATCGAAATCGAGACAGTAAATATCTTCTCTAAACTGCAATTTTCCATTTTGTAGCCAAGCAGTCCAGTATAATTGATGTATCAAAATTTCATCAGTAATATTTATCACAATTGTTTTTAATTCTGGTTTAGCATATTTTCTTTCAGGAATTACTAAAAGTGGATTTTTAGCTAAAAGCTTAGCGTTTTTTATGGCAATTTTCTTTTCTTTTTCTTTTTGTAGTTTGTTGTAATAATTAATGTCTGTTGTATCTTGAATAGTTTTTAGATCCCATTTGGATTCATCATTAATAAGATAAGTTGCCATTTCTAGTGGTTTTTCTAGACGTACACAACCAGAACTTAAAGACCTGTAAGTGTAAGCAAAATAATCTCGATGGTTAGTGTCATGAAGATAAACAGAATATTTATTTGGGAAATTTATTTTCATTAGTCCTAAAGCATTATTTCTGCTAGGGTTTTGTACATATTTGTACTTTTTTGCATCTTCCATTTTCCAATCCCACGGGCTTACTTCTTTGTTTTTGCTATTTAAAATGACTAGATTTTTTTTCTTAAAAACACTCCTGTCTTTTATAGCATCTGGGTAAATATCTTCTTTTAAAATAGTTGGTGGAACAGTCCAATTTGGGTTTAGATTTATGTTGGAAACTCTAGATTCAATTATTGGCGTTTGCCTAGTTTCTTTCCCCACGACAATTCTTTGTTTTTGCATGGTATCATTGTTTTTTATAGCAACTAAAGTGTAATCTGGAATGTTTATTAAAAGGTAATTTTTACCAAAATCATTCGAATACCATCTCCAACGTTCCATGTTTGCAATCACTTGCTCAATTCTTTGGTTTCTTGAAAAATTCATTGCTAAAACAGTTCCTCTTCCTATAACTCCGTCAGGAAATAATCCGTGACGTGCTTGAAATGCTTTTACGGCATCTTGAGTTTCTTTGTCATAAATAGTAGTCAAAGTATCATTCTGTTTCATATCCTGCCAATACATTAATCGACTTTTTATGGTTTTTACAATTTTATGAGATTTGTTAAGAGAAATTTTATCCTTCGGTTTTAGAATAATAAATTGAACAGAATCTTTAGGAAATGAATTTAATATTCTAAGCGCTTCTTTTAAGCTTTTGTATACTGGATGTTTTGGTTTACAATTTTCAAATAGAGTTGGAAAACTATTATTTTCAAAAGCCTCAATAATCAAAGTATTTGCATCGATTGTTTTTTCTTTCAAATCCCAATCTCCTGCAGTTATTTTAGGAGAAATTTTGCCTTTATATATATGAGAAACATATTTTTGAAGACTTTGTGTAAATAGTAAATCGAACTCAACTATTTTAGGATCATCTAAGCTGTTAAATTTATTATGTAAATCGAGTAATTTATCATAATTGTAATCATTAGGAAGTAAGCCTTCGTTGGTAGCATTTTTAAACTCATCTAAAATAACAACTCTTTTTTCATTAGAAGTCCAAACGGTTTCGTTATTGTAGTTTTTGTAAAAAGTTATTAATGCTGGATTGTTGTAGCTACTTAATAAAACAGAATCTATTTTTACAGAAAATTTCAGAAACGAAAAATCTACAAAATCATTATTTTCTGAGGTATTCTTTATCGAAGTATTTTTGCAACAGATAAAAACTATAATAGCTAGAAATAAGTAAATATGCTTCATTTAGTATTGTTATAAATTTTTAAACATTAAAAAATGAATTCCCACATCAGTAATAGTAAAAGGAAATCCATTTTTGGTGTAACCTAATTTTTCGTAAAATGTTACAGCAGTTTCTCGGGCGTTAAACCAGATTAAATTTGTGTCATTATTTTTTAAATAATCTTCACAATGTTTAATTAACAGTTTTCCGTATCCTTTTTCTTGAAATTCTTCCAAGATTGCCATTCCACGAATTTGATATTGATTTGGGAATTTAAAAATACTATTTTTATTTTTATAAATCGACACAACACCCACAATTTTTCCATTATTAAAATAGCCAAAGTGTTTTGTTTGTTCCAGATTATCGCCATCAAAAAAACAAGTTTCAATTGGTTTTCCTTTTCGTAAAACCTTATGGCGGACAGAAAATGTTTCTTGAAAAGTAATTTCTTTAATAATTTCCATAGGTTTTAGGACGGCTAAAAGTTTAATAATAAATGATTTATGAAGATTAATGTTTTTAATAAAAATAAAGTGTCTTTTTTTTCAAAAAAAATTTGCAACTAACGAGAAATATTATTTATATTTGCACCTCAGTAATGCGAAAGTAGCTCAGTTGGTAGAGCTCCAGCCTTCCAAGCTGGTTGTCGCGAGTTCGAGCCTCGTCTTTCGCTCTTCATAGAAACCTCAAATGTAAGTTTGAGGTTTTTTTATGTCAAAAAATTAAAATTTGTATTTGTTTCTAACTCAATTGGAGTTTCATTTTGTCGAAATAGCCTTGCGGTTAAATTTCCTTTCAAGATAATAGTCTCTCCATAAATCTCTAACCAACTCCCTTCTCGTAATCCCAAAACAGGAATGCTACTTAGGGTATGAAATTCGTTTATTCGGGTTTCTCGAGTTTCTCCCATATGAGTCGATTGGTTGTTTGCATCTAGATAATGCGGATTCAGATTAAATGGAATTAATTCTAAAGTGTTAAAACTTTCAGGTAAAACAATGGGCATGTCATTAGTTGTATTCATTGTCATTCCGCCTATATTACTTCCAGCACTTGTGCCTAAATAAGGAGTTCCAGCGTCAATAGTATTTTTTAAAACAGTCATCAAATTGTTTTTGTATAGTTGCGAAACTAGCAAAAAAGTATTGCCTCCGCCAGTAAAAATTGCTTCGGCCCTTTGTATGGCTTCTGCGGGATTTTTGTACTGATGAATACCTTGTACGGATATATTTATTTTGGCAAAAGCCATGCTTACTTTTTTAGTGTAATCATCATGCGAAATCCCACTAGGTCTAGCGTAAGGTATAAAAAGCAACGTTTTGCAATTTACAAAATGAGTAGCTAATGTTGGTAACAAATAATCTAAATAGTCACCATTATATAAGGTAGAAGTGCTGGCAAGAATAACTCTTTTCATTGTTTTCAAATTTAATATATCAAAGGTAAATATTATTATTAACAAAAATATTACCATGACATTAATAATAAATTGTGAAGATTGACGTCTATTTTTACAAAATATTAAGCGTTTATGAAGCAAATTTTATTTTTAGTATTTTCGTTTTTATTTTTATCTCAATGTGTTTCCTCGCAAATATTATTGAAAGGAAAAGTAATCTCGGAAGCTTCAAACCTAGAAGGTATTCACGTTATTAATCTGACTAACGAAAAAAGTGCACTAACCGAAAAAAGCGGATTTTTCTCGATTTTAGCCAAGCCAATGGATACTTTAATGTTTTCAGGAATGCAGGTAAAAGGAATGCAAATTGTTTTGAAGCAATCAGATTTTTCCGAAAGTCTGTTTTTTATGCGTTTAAAACAGCAAGTTAATATGTTAGATGAGGTCTATATAAAAAATTATCCAGAAATAAATGCCGTTTCGTTAGGGATAATCCCAAAAGGAACAAAATCATACACACCAGCACAAAGACGATTAAGAACTGCAACGGCTCCTTTTGCAAGTATAGAAGCTGGAGGAATGGCAGGCGGTTCGGTAGGTTTAGATCCTTTATTAAACTGGATTTCTGGAAGAACAGCGATGCTGAAAAAAGAACTCGAAGTCGAGAAGAAAGAACGATTGCAAGCAAAAATTGATAATTTATATGAAGAATATTTTTTTACTGAAACCTTAAAAATTCCTTCTCAATATGTAAAAGGATTTCAGATGTATGTTAGCGATGACGAAAGATTAATTGCTAGTATAAAATCTAAAAATAAAACAATGACTACTTTTTTGCTAGGCGAATTAGCTCAAAAATACCTATTGATTACTTTTCCAAAGAAAGAATAATTACTTTTACAAGATGAAGAAATCAATACTATATTGTGTACTGTTTTTATCGATAATTAGTTTATCATCTTTTATTGCGCATAAATTTTATGTATCTATTTATCAAATTAATTATGCTCAAGATAAAAAAATGATTCAAATTACATCACGTATTTTTTACGATGATTTGAATATGGTTTTAAAGAAAAAATTCAATAAAACAACCCATATTGGTGAAAGTGATGAATCTGAAGAAGATATTCAATTGATGAAAAAATATATTTCAGATCATTTTTTAATTAAAGTAAATGGGAAACAAAAAAGCATCAATTATTTAAGTAAAGAAATAGAAGCTAATATTGTAATTTGTTATTTCAAAATAACAGATGTGGCTAAAATAAAGTCATTAGAAATTGAAAACACAGCACTATTTGAACTCGATTCTAATCAGCAGAATATCATTCAAACTACTATTTACAATAAAAAACAAAATCTATTGCTAACTCCAGATAATGTGAAAGGTTTGTTAAATCATTAATAAAAAGATTTTCTTTAATAAAAATAATTAATTTTATAGCATAACAATTGCAAACCAACTATGAAAACTATTATTACTTCCTTATTTTTTTTACTAGCAACACCAACAATTTCTATTGCGCAAGAAGCAAAAGACGTTCAAAAACCTAAAGAACAAGGGCATAGCGATGTGAATAAGTTTAGACAAATGTATAATGAGTTTGCAACGCCAAACATGTATCGTACAGCTTCTGGTGCTCCAGGTCCAGAATATTATCAGCAACAAGCAGATTATAAAATGGATATTGAGCTTGATGATAAAAACGCCAAATTATACGGAACAGAAACCATTACGTATACTAACAATGCTAAGGAATCATTAGAATATTTATGGTTGCAATTAGATCAGAATATTTTAGCAAAAACATCTAAAACACCACTAGTTCGAGACACAAAAATAGATCCGGCAATTAGTGTAGCAGGATTTTCAAGAACTTTTCTTGAGGAAAAATTTGATGGTGGTTTCAAAATAGAATATGTAAAAGATGCAAAAGGAAGCTCAGTTTCCTATACTGTTAATGAAACTATGATGCGAATTAATCTAGATAAGCCATTAGCAAAAGGTCAGAAGATGGTTCTGAATATAAAATGGTGGTACAATATCAATAATTATATGATCGATGGTGGTCGTTCTGGTTTTGAACAATTCAAAGATGGAAATAGATTGTATGTTTTAGCACAGTTTTTCCCAAGAATGGCGGTTTATAATGATGTGGAAGGTTGGCAAAATATGCAATTTTGGGGAAGCGGAGAGTTTGCTTTGCCTTTCGGAAATTACGAAGTAAATATTACCGTTCCTGCAGATCATGTGATGGAAGCAACTGGAAATTTGATAAACAGAGCTGAAGTCTTTACGCCACAACAAGTACAACGTTATGTTCAAGCACAAACTTCTTACGATAATCCAGTAATTATTGTCACGCAAGCTGAAGCCGTGGCTAAAGAAACTTCGTTTTCTGACAAGAAAAAAACTTGGAAATTTAAAGCGGAAAACGTACGTGATTTTGGAATTTCAACCTCTCGTAAATTTATACACGATGCCATGGCGGTTAAGTTGGGTGGAAAAACTGTAATGGCAACATCAGTTTATCCAAAAGAAGGAAATCCGCTTTGGGAACAATTTTCTACAAGAGCTGTTGCACATACATTAAAATCATATTCTAGTCATACTTTCGATTATCCGTATCCGAAAGCAGTTTCAGTAAACGCTCAGGATCAAGGAATGGAATACCCAATGATTTGTTGGAATTTTGGTCGTCCAGATACTGACGGAAAATATTCTGACGACGTTAAATACGGAATGTTAGGCGTAATCATTCACGAAGTAGGACACAATTATTTTCCAATGATTGTTAACTCAGATGAGCGCCAATGGACTTGGATGGACGAAGGTTTGAATACTTTTATGCAATATATGGCAGAAACCGAATGGACAGAATCTAAATTTCCATCACGTCGTGGGCCAGCTAGATTAATTGTACCTTATATGAGTGGCGACCAAAATGGTTTAGAGCCTATTATGTCAAATTCTGAAGTTTTAAAACAATTTGGAAACAATGCTTACGGAAAACCAGCAACAGGATTAAATATATTGCGCGAAACTATTATGGGGCGTGAGTTGTTCGATTACGCTTTCAAAACGTATGCAAATCGCTGGAAATTTAAGCATCCAACACCCGAAGATTTTTTTAGAACTATGGAAGATGCATCGGCGGTAGATTTAGATTGGTTTTGGAGAGGATGGTTTTATTCTACAGATTATTCTGATATCGGAATTAAAGAAGTGAAACAATGTTTTGTAAGTAATGAAGCTCCAAAAGAGTATAAAGCTCCAGAAATAACAAGACGTAATCGTTTTGCTGCTACTGGACCAAAAGTGTATATGGTTGCTGAAGGTAGTGAAGGATTTAATTCAGAGATGAGCAAACCGTTAAATATAAAAGAAATTAAAACTCTTGATGAATATATTACTTCTAAATTTTCTGAAGCAGAAATTGCTAAATTAGAAACACCAAAATATTTCTATGAAGTAAGGTTCAATAAACCTGGTGGATTAGTTATGCCAATAATTGTGGAACTAACTTTTGAAGACGGAACAACTCAAAATCAAACATTTCCAGCACAAATCTGGAGAATGAATGACAACGAAGTATCTCGTACATTTGCCACACAAAAAATTGTGAAAAAAATAACAGTTGACCCAAAACTAGAAACAGCCGATATTGACGTGACCAATAATACTTGGCCAAAAGAAGTTGTTAAATCTAAATTTGATTAAGATAACTTTGTAACTTTGTGATTTAAATTTCAAAAAGATGTTCGGAATAGGAGGAGGAGAATTAGTATTTATTATTTTTATAGCATTAATGCTTTTTGGAGCAGATAAAATACCAGATATTGCCCGTACTTTAGGAAAAGGAATGGCACAATTAAAAAATGCAACAAACGAAATAAAAAGCGAAATCACTAAAAGCGCTGATTCAAATGATTTAGATTTTAATAATCTAACTAACAATTTTACAAAAGAAATAGATAGTGTAAAGCAAGGTTTCAATAAAATGATAACGGATAATTCTTCTGAAGATATGACGGGAACAAAAGCTATCGCTGAAGATGTTACATCAGAAATAGCTAGTGTCAAACAAAACTTAGACGACTTAACAGGTCCAATAAAACGTCAACTATAATGTTCGAAAAAATTATAGATTTAGACAAACAATTACTTGTTTTTTTGAATGGTTTGGGATCAGAAACATTTGATCCATTATGGTTTTTTTTGACAAAACAAATCAATTGGATTCCATTTTTTCTATTCTTATTGTATTTAGTTTATAAAAAATTAGGAGCAAAGCAAACCATTATTGTTATACTTTTTGTTGCCGTTTTACTTACAGTAAATAATACAATTACAGAGTTTTTTAAAGAAACATTTCAAAGATTACGCCCTTGCAATGATCCAGAAATTAAAGAAATCATTAGAAATATAAAACCAAGTTCTACCTTTAGTTTTTTCTCAGGACATTCCTCAAATACGATGGCAGTTTTTGTGTTTTTATATTCAATATTTAAAAATCATTATAAATATTTCGGACTTGTAATCCTTTGGCCGTTTATATTTGCTTACAGTCGTATTTATATTGGCTTACACTTTCCGACTGATATTTTAGCAGGATATACTTGCGGAATCATTATGGGATTTTTGACCTATAAATTGTATCAATTACTTCAAATTAGATATTTTAAAGTAAATTTTTAGGAGCTTTTTCCAGCTGTTCACTATATCTTTTTCTTGCTAAAGAAGCAAGAAAAAGGATGCCGTTTCCATCTGGGCTAGAGCATTCGACTAACAGTCAAACCATCTCTTATAGGTAACAAAACGGTTTCAACTCTTGGGTCATTTTTTAAAAGTAAATTGTATTCCAACAAAATTTTTGTGCTCAAATCATTTTTTTCTAAAGGCGAAACAACTTTTCCAGACCACAAAACATTATCAGATAAGATAATACCACCTTTATTTATTTTAGGAACAATCAAATTAAAATAATTAATGTAGTTTTCTTTATCGGCATCAATAAAAACCAAATCAAATTTCAAATCCAAATCAGGTATAATAGCAACAGCTTCGCCTAGATGTTGTACAATTTGATTTCCCCAAGGAGATTTGTCAAAATATTTTCGCTGAAAATCGATTAATTCTTCCTTAATGTCAATAGTATGTAATTGTCCATTTTCTTGCATTCCTTCACACAAACACAACCCAGAATAGCCAGTATAAGTGCCTATTTCAAGAATATTTACCGGACGAATAAGTTTAGATAACATACTAAGAACTCGACCCTGAAAATGACCACTTAACATTCTTGGTAACAAGATTTTTTGGTACGTTTCTTTATTAAGTTGTGCTAATAATTCAGGTTCGTTTTCTGAATGCTGCTCGATATAATCTTCTAAATCTTGAGAAAGGAAGTGCATTTGATAAAATTTTAAGCAAAAATACAAATTACCAAAACAAGAATAACGAAATCAACAAAATAACGTAAATTTGCACCATGCAAACAGAGAAAAAAGACATACGAGCATTATCTAAAGTACAATTACGTGATTTTTTTGTGGCTAATAATGACCAAGCATTTCGTGGCAATCAAGTATACGAATGGTTATGGAGCAAAGGTTCCCATAGCTTCGAAGACATGACAAATGTTTCTAAAGAAACGAGACAAATGCTAATAGAAAATTTTGTCATCAATCATATCAAAGTAGATACGATGCAACGCAGCTCTGACGGAACTGTAAAAAATGCAGTCCGTTTGCACGATGGTTTAATTGTCGAGTCAGTTCTAATTCCAACAGAAACTAGAACTACTGCTTGTGTTTCGAGCCAAGTAGGTTGCAGTTTAGATTGTAATTTCTGTGCAACAGCACGACTAAAACGCATGCGAAACCTAGAGCCTGGAGAGATTTATGATCAAGTTATTGCTATAGATAGAGAAAGTAAATTGTATTACAACAGGCCTTTGTCTAATATTGTATTTATGGGAATGGGAGAGCCACTCATGAATTATAACAATGTAATTAAAGCTATCGACATGATAACTTCTAACGAAGGATTGGGTATGTCACCAAAAAGAATTACAGTTTCTACATCAGGTGTTTCTAAGATGATTCGAAAAATGGCTGATGATGAGGTAAAATTTAAACTAGCCGTTTCCTTGCATTCAGCTATCGAAGAGATTCGTAATCGAATTATGCCATTTACAAAAAGTTTTCCTTTACCAGAATTGCGTGAATCTTTAGAATATTGGTATCATAAAACAAAAAGTAAAATTACCTACGAATATGTGGTTTGGAAAGGTATAAATGACAACAAAGAATCTATAGACGCATTGGTCAAATTTTGTAAATATGTTCCTTGTAAAGTTAATTTGATAGAATATAATCCTATTGATGATGGTGAGTTTCAACAGGCATCACCAGAAATTATTGATGACTATATAAAGGCATTGGCAAAAAATGATATTGTTGCAAAGGTTCGCCGAAGCAGAGGAAAAGATATTGATGCAGCTTGTGGACAATTAGCTAATAAAGAAATATAATTAAATACAAACAATTTTGTTTTTTATAGCATATAATACTAATCCTATTCTGGTTTTTAACTCTAGTTTTTGAAATAGATTCTCTCGATAGCCGTCAATTGTTTTTGGGCTTAAACACATACCGTCAGCGATTTCTTTATATGTTTTCTCGGTGCAAGCCAGTTTTATAAATTCGACTTCTCGTTCTTTTAAAATTATTTTATTTTCATTATTTCCTAACTTGTTTATTATAAATCCTGAAACCATTTCAGAATAGTAAACGCCTTTGTGATAAACATCTAGAAGAGCATCTTTGAAAACTGTAGGGCTCGTATCTTTGAGTAAGTAGCCCTTGGCTCCGTTGGTGATCATTTTCATTATGGTATCTTCATCGTCATTTACAGAAAGTGCAACAACTTTTAATTCAGGGCTATTTTCTTTAATCCATTTCATAGTTTCAATTCCGTCCATAATGGGCATATTCACGTCAAGTAAAACAATGTTTGGTTTTTCAAATTCAGTATCTGTGAATGAATTTATAAATTCTTTCCCATTACTATAACTACCTATTACTACAAACTCCTTAAATGTTCCTATTAGGTAAGAGAGTGATTGTGAGAATAGCAGATGGTCGTCTACAATTATTATTTTAATTTTTTCCATAATCCTGATTGTTATTTTCTGTTTTTATAGGATAGTCAATCATTAATATTGTTCCCTTATTTTCTTCTGAATAAATGGTAAAAAGGGCTCCAATCAAATCGGCTCTTTTTTCAATATTAGATAATCCAGAACCTTTAATGCTTTTTTGTACATCAAATCCTTTTCCCGTATCTATTACATCTATTTTACAATTGTGTTCAGTAAATAAGATGTTTATTATAATGGAATCGCTATGTGAATGTCTTAATATATTTGAAATTGCCTCTTGCAACATTCTATAAATAATAGTTTCATGTTCTTTATTTATGGTTTGAATTTCGCCATCAATGTTTAGTTTGCATTTAATTTTTTTAAGCTCTTTAATTCGTTCTAAATCTTCCGAGATAGCTGATATGAAACTAGTGTTAAGGAATATATCACCGTTCATTATTTTTGAAAGCAGTCTAATTTCGTTTAGCGATTTGGTTACTAATTCTTTTATGTTTTCCAAATTTTTTTTAGAATACTCATCATCACTTTCAATAATAATATTCATTTGCATCAAAGCAACAGAAAGTATTTGACCAATATTATCATGTAATTCTCGACTAATATTAGTTAAAGTTTGTTCTTTTATTTCGATTTTTGATTTAGTGAGTTCAGATTGAAAAAATAATTCGGACTCCATTTGGTCTATCAAAAATTTTGATTTCTTTTTTTGAAAAAAGGAAAATAAAATAAATATAGCCAGTAATAGCGTAAATAAAACGATGCTAAATGATATGACTAGTAATTGTATTTCTTCTCGCTCCATATAAATCCTATAACAAAACAACAGTTCATAAGTAAATTTAGAAAAAATATAATTAATCCGTAAATTGTTGGATTATAATCTATCAAAAACCATTGTAATGATAGCATAAAAGGTAAAAAAGGGACATGAAAAATTAATACTCCTAAAATAAACCAAAAAAATATAGACTTACTATAATTTAATATTAGCTGTGAAGTAAATACTTCAAAAATATAAAGTAAACTTAAAATGGTAACAAATAGAACGCCAATTGCATACCCATTTGTTACAACATTTTTAAAAAGATTTTGAATAAATAAAATATTTATTATGTAACCAATTAAAAAAATGAAGAGAAATAAAGAAGCAATATTTTGATATACTATTTTTTTTAGTAATGATTTTAAAAAAATTAAATAATAAGTAAAAAGAATAAGGATGTATAAATTATAAA
>NZ_JAYSSZ010000041.1:0-5631 GCF_043720215.1 Flavobacterium sp.
TATTTATGTTTACATTTTACTGGAAACTAGCTCTAATTATTTCCCTAATTATACCCTTTTATCTTATTATTTATTTCATCGCCAATAAATTAAACAAGAAAGTCGAGCGAGAAATAATGGAAAAAAATGCGTTGCTTGAATCACAATTAGTGGAATCAATCAAAAATATTGGAACCGTAAAAAGACTCTCGTTAGAAGATTTTTCTAAAATAAAAACTGAACTCAAATTTATCGATTTATTAAAAAGTATCTATAAATCAGGGATTAACGGAATTTTTTCTAGAACATCTACTGATTTTGTTTCAAGACTTTTTACAATAATTTTACTGTGGGTTGGAACTTATTATGCTATTGATGGGGAAATTACACCCGGAGAATTGTTTTCTTTCTATTCTGTAATAGGCTATTTTACTGGGCCTGCATCTCAATTAATAGGAACAAATCAATCCATTCAAAACGCTATGATTGCCGCTGATAGATTATTTGGTATTATGGATTTAGATCGAGAAGAAACCGAATCAAAAATAACCTTAACTAAAAATAATTTTGGAGACATTCATTTTAAAAATGTTGATTTCTCATACGAACTAGGACGATATATTTTTAAAGATTTGAATCTAAAAATTAAAAAAGGTCAATTTACCGCTTTTGTAGGCGAAAGTGGAAGTGGCAAGAGTACAATAGCGTCACTTATTCAAAACATATACCATCCTAAAGATGGAAAAATATTAATAGGAGAATACGATTTGAATTACATATCCAAGGACAGTATCAACACTTTAATTACAACCGTTCCACAAAGTGTCGAATTATTTGACGGAACAATTGCTTTCAATATTGCCATAGGTGATTCTGAACCAGATATGCAAAAAATAATTGACGTGAGTAAACAAGTTGGCGCTTATGATTTTATCGAAGCGTTGCCTAACGGATTCAATACGTATTTAGGCGAATTTGGCGCCAATCTTTCAGGTGGAGAAAGACAGCGAATTGCTTTTGCAAGAGCATTATATAAAGATCCAGAAATTCTAATTCTTGACGAAGCTACTTCGGCTTTAGATTCAGAATCAGAATTGGTAATCAAGAAACTAGTCGAAGATTTATCAAGCCAAGGCAAAACAATAATAGTTATTGCACATAAGCTTCAAGCGATTAAAAAGGCAGATGTTATTTATGCTTTCAAAAAAGGAGAAATTATAGAATCTGGATCTCACGACGAATTAATGTCTCAAGAAGGCTACTATCATAAAATGTGGAACAATATAAGTTTATAACAAAATTAACAAAACATGAAAAACTATTCTTTTACTAAAACAGCCATTGTAAGGACTCCTTTGGGAGAAAAGCAAATAGACTTATCTTGGGAAAAAATTCTAGAAATTTTTTCTAAAAAAGAAAATAGAGAAGCTCTTTTTATAGGTTCTCCAAATATTTATAATGCATTAGTATTATGGGAAAAAGGCGAAGCATTTCAAGCCGAAGATGAGCTAAAGAACCTTAAAGGATCGCTTTATAAATATGCTTCAAGACTATCAAATAGAAGTACACCATTTGGAATGTTTTCTACGGTTTCTGCTGTAGATGTAACACCTGAAACGAGTTTAAATATTCAAGAAAGTATTTTGGGTAGATATACCAAATATGATATGTATTTTCTAGGAAGCTTATTGCCTATTTTGACTAAAGAAGATTCTATTCGGTCGGTGCTGAAATACCGTTCTAATAATTCATTGTACACCGTTTTCGACAAATACAGGTATGTTGAATATTACTTTAAAGAAAACGTACGATTTCATAAAATCTCAGAAGTAGAAATCACAGAATATCTAGATCTAATTTTAGAAAAAAGTAAAAACGGAATTTTAATCAAAGATTTGATTCCCATTTTGGTTTCAGATGAAATTTCAGAACAAGATTCACTAGAATTCATAAACACACTTATAGAAAGTCAATTTATAGTTTCTGAATTAGAATTCACGATTACTGGCGAAGATTATTTCGAAAAAGTATTAAAAATATTCTCTGAAGAAAGATTTGATTTTTATGAAGGACAAGTCGTAAAAAAATTATTAACCAACCTAAAAAATAAAATAAATGATCTTGATCAAAATATTATTAACGATCCTTCTTTATATTCTGAGATTCATAAACTTCTAGATGAAGAAATAAATAATGTAGATATTTCTAAATTATTTCAAGTAGATAGTTTTAGAACAATCGAAAAGGGTTCTATCGGATTTAAAACATTAAAAACATTGCGCCCTGCTATAAGTGTTTTAAATAAATTACAATCCAGTTACGAAAATCCAAACTTAAAAGAGTTCAAAAGAAAATTTCAAGAACGATATGAAGAATATGAACAACCTCTTGTTAAAGTTTTAGATCCTGACATAGGAATTGGATATGGTAAAAAATCTGGAGCAAAAGCGCCACTAGTTGATGAGCTTGCAATAAATCCAAATTATTCAAAAGAAAGACAAGTGCTCCTTGATGACAAAAAAACGTTTCTATTAAAAAAACTTATAGAATCAATTAAAGACAAATCAGTTGCGGTTGAACTAACTGACGAAGAGATAAATAAATTTGAAGAAAATGAGTCAATATATCCAGACACATTTTCAGCTTTTTTAAATGTATTTAGCGAAAATGGAAAAGAAAAAATCCATCTTAAATCCATTTCAGGACCTTCTGCAAATGGCCTAATTGGTAGGTTTACACATTTGGATTCAAAAATATTAGATCTATCAAATGAAATTTCTTCGTTAGAAAATCAATTGCATCCTGATAAAATAATTGCAGAAATTGTCCACTTACCACAAGCCAGAACAGGGAATATTTTATACAGAAATTTTCAACGGGATTATGAAATACCTTATTTAGGGAATGCTTCGGTGGATCAAGAGCATCAAATAGCAATCGATGACTTATATATATCTATTAACAAAATGAATAGAGTAGTCATTTTTTCAAAAAGGCTCAATAAAGAAGTTATTCCTAGACTAAGTAATGCGCATAATTTTAGCTCAAACGCACTTCCTATTTATAATTTCTTGTGCGACATTCAAAATCAAGAAGCCACAGGTTTTGGATTTAGTTGGGGAAGTTTACAATATGATTTTGATTTCCTCCCTAGAGTAAGTTACAAAGAAGTGGTATTGTCTAAAGCCACTTGGAATATTAACAAGATCGCCATAGATGCAATACTTGCTAACGATGAGTCTAAAGCAGTTGAAGTGGTTAGGAATTTTCAACAAGAGAGAAATATTCCAGATGTAATATATTTTACACAAGGAGATAACGAAGTTGTAATCAACTTTAAAAACGATTTAAGCTGTCTTGTTTTTTACTTTATGCTAAAAGGTGAAAAGATGGTACAACTAAAAGAGTTTTTATTTGATGATGATTCGATAACTAATAATTATTGTAACGAAATTATTTTTTCGGCACATAAAAACATTGAAGTTAAAAAAGAAGTTGTAACAACTGGATATGTTCCAGTAGAGAATAAAAACAATGTGATTTCTTCATTTTCAATAGGTGAAAAATGGCTGTATTATAAGTTCTATTGTGGTGAAAGAGCGGGAGAAGAATTGCTTAATAGAGCCATAAACCCAATCGTAGAAGAATTACAATCTAAAAAAATAATAGACAAATGGTTTTTTATTAGATATCAAGATGCGAGTGGACCACATTTAAGATTTAGAGTGCTTCTAAAAAACACTGATTTTTTTACTGAAAGTATTCAAATAATAAAAAAGCATATAAAACCATTTGAAGA
Organism: Flavobacterium sp.; assembly: GCF_043720215.1. Classification (GTDB taxonomy): domain Bacteria; phylum Bacteroidota; class Bacteroidia; order Flavobacteriales; family Flavobacteriaceae; genus Flavobacterium. Next base: position 3,779 of record NZ_JAYSSZ010000041.1, read on the forward strand.
CACACAAATCATTTGGAAAACCCAAACCGACAATTACTTAAGAGAATTACAACGATATGGTTTTGAAGCTATAGAAGATACTGAAACACTTTTCTATAACGATAGTCAGTGTACATTAGAGTTTGCAGATATGATTGAAGGAGATTCTGGAGAAAAAGTACGATGGTTGTTCTCTTTATTATCAATGGATCATTTATTAAACGACTTTGGATTTTCTTTAAATGAAAAAATTGAAATTTTAAAAGTAGCAAAAATTAGTTTTGGAAAAGAGTTCAACAGAAATGGAAATTTGAACAAACAAATCAATGAAATGTTTGCCCAAAATGAGTATGAGATAGAATGTTTCCTAAATGAAGAAAAAATAGAAGAAATGTATCACCCAATTTGGGAAATCATTAGAGAACGATCAAATAAGAATAAGGAAGCTACTCAAAATATCAAACAACTTTTTATTGAAAAAAAGTTACCAACATCTCTTCATAGCATAGCCATAAGCTACTTACATATGATTTGCAATAGAGTATTCTTATCAAAACAAAGAGTTCATGAAATGGTTGTTTATGATTATTTGTACAAATATTATAACAAACAACTGCACGTGGGGAAACAAACTAATAAAGAAGTAGAATTAGCAAATTAAAAAAACTATGAGAGCATTAGCAGTAGTAACTTCGTCATTATTTGAAATGATTGACGATCACGATAAACATTTAATAGTAATTGACGATTTAAAAATTCCTTTGGCATTTGTAGAAGGCAGCAAACCTGATTTTGATGGTCACTCGGATCAATGTGCTGATTTAGTTTTAGTAACAAAATCTAGTTTTTCATTAAATTACCGTGATTTAGGAATAATTGAAATGGCTTGGAATAGATTAAAATCTGTCGAGGAGCACACTTATTATCCAATTGGGTCTGATTTTTCAGGATATGTGGAAGCAGTTGGCAAAAATGTAACGTCATTAAAAATTGGAGATCTAGTAATTGCTGACTGTTTTTTTCCAGAACCTAAAAATGGTGTTATGCCTGGCATACCATCAAATCATTCTAGTCGAGAATTCGAAATATATCATCATGCGAAATTATTAAAAGTACCTTCTAATATTACAGATTACGAAGCAGGTACATTAAGTATAGGCACACAAACTGCCACTTCGATGGTAAGAAAAGGAGAAATAAAAAAAGGAGAAAATGTCTTAGTAACATCCATAACATCCAACACTTCTTTTTTCTTGCTTAATAATCTATGGGACAAAGATTGTAATGTTTATGGACTTTCTTATTCTGGGGAGAATATTGATGCGGTAAAAAATCATTTTCCTTTTATCAAAGAAGTATATTCTATAAAAGAAAACAATATACCACAAGATATTATGTTTGACGTTGTTCTAGATGCTTTTTCAGATACTTATTTAGAAGGATTAATTCAAAAGTTAAATTCGAATGCGAGGTATGTAACTTGCGGAATTTTTAATCAATCAAATGACAAAATAACTAGCGTTAAACCAATAAATTTATCAATGCTAATTGCAAATTTAATGATGAAAAATGTAAGCTTTATAGGAAATTGTTTAGGAAGCACTCAAGATTTGATTGACGGATTAGATCAGTATAAAAATCATAAAATGGTAATTGATAAAATATTTACTGAAGAAGACTCATTGTCAGATTTTATTACAAAATCATATAATTTGAATAGTAATAAGTTTGGAAAAGTGGTGTACCAATATACGAATGATCTCTAAAAAAATTTAGAAATTGACTAGTCCTAAATAATCGATACAGATTATTAGACAAAAATAGATAAATTAAACAGCACCAAAAACGTTTTTGGTGCTGTTTTTAGTTTTATA
>NZ_JAYSSZ010000042.1:0-5609 GCF_043720215.1 Flavobacterium sp.
CAAAAAGACAATGAGTAATAATAGCTGGGACGAGAAAATGAAAGACAATCTTTCGGAACTCAAAACATCTTATTACACCTATACTTTTGCAGAAAACAAAAGCATTTATAAATTTGAGCGTTGGAGTGAAAAAACAAGAATACCAAAATATCAAAAAGAAGCAGATGAAGAAAATATCTGGTATTTTGATTTTGCTACAAAAACGATGAATATTCAAAAACAAATAGCAAATACCAATTTCGTTATTTCTGATAGCATTGCCAACATAGAATGGAAAATTACCAACGAAAACAGAGAAATTGCAGGATATAATTGCCGAAAAGCTGTTGGAAAAATATTAGATGATGTTTATGTTTTTGCTTTTTATACCGACGATATTACCATTTCTGGCGGACCTTGTTCTGTAAATGGTTTACCAGGAATGATTTTAGGACTCACAATTCCTAGATTATACACATCATTTATAGCTACAAAAATAAATTTACAAGTTAGTAATACAGTCGAAATAAAACCAATTTCGTCCAAAAAAACATATAATTCTAAAGAATTACAAACGCTTTTAACGGAAAAAACAAAAGATTGGTTCGGTTATGGTGTTGATGAAGAGGAGAAAAAAAGACAAAAAAATATTTTTTTATGGAATGCTTTTTTGTAAAAAATTAAATACATATTTTTAAATAATCATCGTTAACTGAATTCGTTTTCTATCCTCATCAACCTCCGTGACTTTTACAGTAACATGTTGGTGCAACTTAACCACTTCATTTACATCACTCACAAAACCTGCTTTGAGTTGCGATATGTGAACCAAGCCACTTTCTTTAGTTCCAATATCGACAAAACAACCAAAATTGGTAATGTTGTTAACAATTCCTGGTAAAATCATGCCTGTTCGAAGGTCTTTTATTGTTTTTACATTGGGATCAAATTCGAAAACTTTGGCCGATTTTCTTGGATCTAATCCTGGTTTTTCGAGTTCTTTGATAATGTCTTTCAAGGTGAGTAAACCTATTTCTGGCGTGATATAATTCTCTGGTTTTATTAACGCTGTTTTTTCTTTATTGGCAATTAAATCATTTACAGAAAGTTTCAAATCTTTTGCCATTTTTTCTACAATTCCGTAGGCTTCTGGATGCACCGCCGAATTATCTAACGGATTTTTAGCATTCGAAATTCGAATAAAAGCTACTCCTTGTTGGTATGCTTTTTCGCCTAATCGAGGCACTTTCTTTAATTGTTTTCTGTCTTCAAATGGGCCATTTTCTGAGCGGTATTGTACAATATTTTCGGCTAGTTTTTCGCCTATTCCTGATACATAACTCAATAAATGTTTGCTGGCTGTATTAATGTTTATTCCTACCGAATTCACACATCGAATTACTGTATTATCTAACTCTTCTTTTAGTTTGGTTTGATCTACATCGTGTTGATATTGTCCTACTCCAATGGCTTTTGGGTCAATTTTTACCAACTCTGCCAACGGATCTGACAATCGTCTTCCAATAGAAACCGACCCACGAACCGTAACATCATAATTTGGAAATTCGTCTCTAGCAATTTTTGATGCCGAATATACCGATGCACCGGCTTCAGAAACTATGAAAACCTGAACTGGCTTATCGAAAGCAATTTTCTTGATAAAAAATTCTGTTTCTCTTGAAGCGGTTCCGTTACCAATTGAAATTGCATCGATATTATATGCGTTTACCATCGATTTTATCTTCTTCATCGCCATCGCAGTTTCATTCTGTGGTGCGTGCGGATAAATGGTTTCGTTGTACAACAAATCGCCTTTTTCGTCGAGACAAACTACTTTACAACCGGAACGAAATCCTGGATCGATGGCTAGAATTCGTTTTTCTCCCAAAGGTGGCGCTAATAAAAGTTGTCCTAAATTATTGGCGAAAACCTGAATCGAATTGGCATCGGCTTTAGCTTTAGCTTCTTGCAAAGCTTCGTTCGAAATCGCTGGGGTGAGCAATCTTTTGTAACTATCTTCAATCGCTAATTGCACATGAGAAATCGCAGAACTGTTGCTATTTTTGATGATAATTTCATCAATTAAATCATACGCTTCATCAATATCAACTTCGATTTTTAATTTGATAAATCCCTCGTTTTCTGCGCGTAACATAGCCAATAATCTGTGTGAAGCTGCTTTGGTTAAATTCTCACTCCAATCGAAATATTGACTGAATTTTTGTGCTGCTTCGTCATCTTTTTTAGATTTTGAAACCTTTGCGGTTATGGTAGCTTTTCGTTCGTATAATCTTCGCAATTGTTTACGAACATAAATATTTTCGTTAACCCATTCGGCAATAATGTCTCGTGCACCTTGCAGGGCAGCTTCTTCATTTATAATGTTTTCATTTAGATACTGTGTTGCTATAAAATCGACATCATCATTTTTTTGATCGATTATTATTTTTGCTAATGGTTCTAATCCGTTTTCACGAGCGACATCGGCTTTGGTTTTTTTCTTCTTTTTGTATGGTAAATAAAAATCTTCTATTTCTTGCAAATCGAAACTTTCAGAGATTTTTTTATTCAATTCTGGTGTAAGTGCTTTTTGCTCTTCGATCGATTTTAGAATCGCTTCTTTTCTTTTTACAATGACATCATATTCCTTGTTTAATTTTGCGATTTGTTCGATAAAAACCTCATCGAGATTTCCCGTGGTGTCTTTTCGGTAACGAGAAATAAACGGAATGGTACAATCTTCATTTAATAATTTTACAGTTGCTTCAATATTTTTTGGAGTCGTTGCAACTTGCTTTGCTATAAATTGTATGTTGGTCATCGAAAAATTTTAGATTTGTGATGTTAGATTTTAGATTTATCAAAAATAATATCTTTGTGCTTATTCAAAAAAATTATGTCGTTTATTTTAATTTATTTTTTAATCATTAATAGCATTGGATTTATTTTGATTGGTTATGATAAAAAAATGGCTGTTGCGAATCAATATCGAATATCTGAAAAAACACTTTTGTTAATTGTCTTTTTAGGAGGAATTATCGGTTCTGGATTAGCGATGCTTTTCTTTAGACATAAAACTTCAAAAATGTCTTATTTATGGAAGTTTTTTGGAATTATTGTCTTTCAGGTTTTGTTTTTTATTTTAATCCTGAACTATAAAGTCTTTTGAATCTTCTTTCTGATATTCAGGTTGAATATTGGTATGATTAATGTCGAATTTTTCTAATAAAACAGCTTCTATTTTTTCTAATAATATATTGAATTCGCTCATTTTTATATCTTCCGAACAATCTAAATGTGCCTCGAGATGCAATTCGTGGTCGTTAAGATGCCAAAGATGAATATGGTGTAATTTGTTTACGCCAGAAACTTTATGAACCTCGCGAACAAGCTCTTTAATATCAATATTAGATGGTGTAAAAAGCATTAACATTTTAGTAGATTCTTTTAGTAAATCATATCCAACATATATTAAATAAATAGCGATAACTAATGTTAAGACACTGTCTATCCAATACACTTGATATAATTTCATCAGAATTCCACCAATTAAAACCGTTACCGAAGCCATCATGTCGGTAAAAAGATGCACGTAAGCCGACTTCATATTAATGTTGTGATCTGCGTCTTTTTTGAGCATTAATGCCGAAATACCATTAACTGCAATTCCTAAAATTGACAACCAGATAACCAAATTTGATTTAATTTCATGTGGATTTGAAAATCGATGCGAAGCTTCAAAAATTAAATAAATAGCAACTATTATTAAAGTAATAGAATTCACAAAAGCGGCAATCAATTCGGCTCGTTTGTAACCAAAAGTTTGGTCTAACGAAGCTTTTCTTTTGGATAAAACATTGGCGATGTAACTAAAAATTAAAGTTAAAACATCTGAAAAATTATGTAACGCATCTGAAATAAGCGCTAAACTTCCTGACAATATACCACCAATAACTTGTGCAACCGTAATTACAATATTTAAAACTATTGTAAGTAAAAGGTTTTTACCTTGTACTTCGTGATGTGAATGGCTGTGGCTGTGAGACATTTTATACTTCTTAGATTTTTAGACATTAGACTTCTTAGATTATCGAACTTCTTATAAAATCTAAGAAGTCTAAAAATCAAGTTGTCTAAGTTGTCTTTATTAACAGCTGATTTTCCCAACTCGAGTAGCGTGTCTTCCTCCTTCAAAATCTGTAGTTATGAAAGCATCTACCATTTCTATAGCTTGCTGAATCGAAGTATATCGTGCAGGAATACTTATAATATTAGCATCATTATGTTGGCGAGCTAGAGCAGCAATTTCTTTTATCCAACACAAAGCAGCACGAATTCCTTGATGTTTGTTTGCAGACATCGCAATTCCGTTTCCGCTTCCGCAGATGATAATACCAAAATCAGCTTTTCCTTCAGCAACATCAAGGGCAACTTTATGACCAAAATCTGGATAATCGACACTATCAAAAGTATCTGTTCCGTGATTGGTTATAGTGTGTCCTTTTTGTTCTAAAAACTGAACAATCGCTTTTTTGTAATCTGGTCCTGCGTGGTCGTTTCCGATAGAAATTTTCATTGTAGTTGTGTTTGTGGTTACAAATTTAAGGAAAGAAATGTAGATTTGTTTTATTTCAGATTTGTTTCTTTAATAAAAAGAATGAAGTATAAGTTATTGAAAATCAATATATTTTACATAAAATTTACATTGTTAACAACAAAACGTAATTACTTGATGTTCAATTAATCTTAATTTAACAACTTTTGTTAACAACTTGGAATAGAAAAGTAGAACTTTTTTTTGGAAGTTTAAATTAAATTTGTAATCCAAAACCAAATCGAGAAAATCAACTTTAGTTTGCGTTTTTTTTATAAAAGTTATCTACCAAAAAAGTGTTGTTGTTAACAAAATTTAGATTTAAACTTATTTACAAAACCATCCTCTTTTAATTTATGAACCATTGTTAATAACTTTTTAAAATTAGTTATAAATGAAGCTTTTAACTATATGTTTATCTGTTAACAAATTGTTATAAAATTGTATAACTTACATATTGTGTGTAATTATAGAAAGTTATAGTAACTATTAACACGCTATAATAACCATCATGAAAATTTTAAATTTAATTTTTTCTTTTTGTAATATTTAATAAATGTTGACAAGTTTAAAAAAGAGACAAGAAGAAAGAGATAAGATTTAAGTAACTTTTGTTTCTTTCTTCTACTTATCTATTATTTTCTAATCTTCTCAAAAAGTTATATTTTCTTTAAATCTGAATTCTAAATTCTAAATTCTAAATTCTTATTCGTAAATTTCAACTTTATAAAAATGAATTATGAGTAAAATGCCAAAAAAGTTTGGAAAAAATGAGAAAGATTTCTCAACAAAGATTTTAAAAGTACTATCACAAAACGCGAATAAACCTTTTAATTATAAACAAATTTCAGCACTACTAGAAGTAGATGATACTAAAAGTAGAAACGAAATTATTAAGGATTTAAAAATCCTTGCTTCACAAAATAAGATTGTAGAAACTGAACCTGGAAAATATTTAGTAAAAGGAATTTCACAAGATTATTACGAAGGAAAAATAGACATGACTTCTCGAAGAACAGCTTATTTTGTTTGTCCT
>NZ_JAYSSZ010000043.1:0-16207 GCF_043720215.1 Flavobacterium sp.
CTAATCGCTGGTATACATTATCTGCAACTGATACTATTTCCTTATTATAACCTAAACTTAATGAATCGACAGTATATTTAAGTTCTATAAGCCCAAGCATACTATTAGAATTAGAGATTTCCCCTTCATTAACATCTACTGTATTCAATTTAGATAAATCGATATTAATATTATATTTCTTGAAATTTACTTTTGCAAAAGGCATTTTCTGACGATCTTGGTAATTTTTAGGTGTAATATCTTCATAATAATAACCATCTAACAATACTAATTGAAGTAAATTCGATTTTTCGCTGCTTATTAATTGTCCTGTTTTAGATTTTATAACCGTTTTTGCTCCTTCACCAAGATTTGATTTTTTATGTATGGTTACACCTTCTAGAAATTCTCCTTTTTCACCAGATTTTTTATTAACTTTAATATTAATATTTCCAATAGTACTAAACTGTCCTTCAGCAATTGCCATGGCAGGTTTTACTTGTGCGATGTTTCTGCGGAAATTTACAAATTTATAATCTGCATAAGGAATTACATTATTAGCAAAGAAAAAAGCGCCAATACTAAGAAGTATAATAAATGCAGTTAATCTTTTCATTGTTCTTTGAAAAGAAATTCCAGCCGATTTCATTGCTGCAAATTCATAATTTTCGGCTAGATCACCAAAAGTCATTATGGCTGATAAAAGTATTGATAACGGTAATACCAAAGGAACTAAACTTGGCATTTTGAAAAGTAAAAATTTTATAATTAAAATAAAATCTAAATCTTTTCCTGCCAATTCAGATATAAATAACCAAACCGTTTGTAAAATAAAGATGAAAATTAAAATCACAAATACTCCAACAAAAGAAGTCAAATAGGTTTTTAGAAGATATTTGTCAAGAATTTTCATTCAGTTTAGTCCAATTTATTGATGTAATACTTAGGGTATTTGCTTTGCACAAAAGTAAACTGATTTTTTGGTAATGCCTGATTGGTTTTGAAAGAATTAACAGTCAAAGTGATTTTTGTCCCATTTTTTGCAACAGATATTGTATTGTAAATTTGATTCGTTTTTGTATCGATACCAACTAATATTTGTTTGCGTTCGTCTTTAGAGCTTATTGGAGTTAATTTTACATATTGAATTTTTTTACCTTTTACAGTTTGTGTAATATCCCAAGCATATTTGAATCCTTTATTAAAAAAAGTAAGCATTTTTGCTGGTGTATCGTTATCATCTTCGCTTCCGCCAATATTAGAAATAGTTATTTCTTCGTCTTCTGCAACTATCGAATATATTTTTTTCCCGTCACAAAGTTTATTAACTCCCATAAAATTCAATAGATACTGATTTCCGCTTAGAGTTACGTTTCCTTTATTTTCCTGATTTACATTTTCTTTAAGATTTTGCAAAGAATACTTAAAATCTATTTGAATATTTTTATAACTTTTGGCATTAGCCGAAACTTTATCAAGCAAAGCTTTTGCTTTTACTGCATCTTGAGCTTGAACAGAAAAACTATAAATTAGTAATAATAAACCTATTATTTTCTTCATTTTAATTATTATTGTTTTTTTCATTATTAAAAAATTGTTCTAAAGCGACCAAATCCGGAATATTCACACCGCGTGCTTTACTTCCTTCAAAAGGACCAACTATTCCTGCCGCTTCCAATTGATCTATTAATCTTCCCGCACGATTGTATCCTAATTTTAGCTTTCGCTGAATTAAGGAAGCCGATCCTTGTTGTGCTGTTACAATCACTTCTGCAGCATCTCTAAAAAGAGAATCTCTTTCTGATATATCCATATCAAGTTGTATGCCACTATCTTCTCCCACAAATTCTGGAAGTAAATAAGCGGTGGCATAAGCTTTCTGAGAGCCTATAAACTCTGTGATTTTTTCAACCTCAGGTGTATCTACAAAAGCACACTGAACTCGAACCAGATCGTTTCCGTTGCTAAATAACATATCTCCACGACCTATTAATTGGTCTGCTCCTCCAGAATCTAAAATGGTTCTAGAATCTATTTTTGAGGTAACTCTAAACGCAATTCTAGCAGGAAAATTGGCTTTAATCATACCTGTAATTACATTTACCGATGGTCTTTGCGTCGCAATTATTAAGTGAATTCCGATCGCACGGGCTAATTGTGCTAAACGAGCAATTGGTAACTCTACTTCTTTTCCGGCTGTCATAATCAAATCGGCAAACTCATCGACAACCAAAACAATATAAGGCAAGAAACGATGTCCTGCTTCTGGATTTAATTTTCGCTGTTTGAACTTGTCATTATATTCTTTAATATTACGCACCATAGCATCTTTTAGTAAAGAATATCGGTTGTCCATTTCTACGCAAAGTGAATTTAGCGTTGCAACAACTTTTGCATTATCGGTAATAATGGCTTCGTCAGTATCTGGCAATTTTGCTAAATAATGACGTTCTATTTTATTAAAAAGTGTTAACTCGACTTTCTTTGGGTCGACCAAAACAAACTTAACTTCCGCTGGATGCTTTTTGTATAATAATGAAGTTAAAACGGCATTTAATCCTACCGATTTTCCTTGTCCTGTTGCTCCAGCCATTAGTAAATGTGGCATTTTTGCTAAATCGACAACAAAAGTTTCGTTAGAAATTGTTTTTCCTAAGGCAATAGGTAATTCCATTTCAGCTTCTTGAAACTTGGCTGAACCAATGACTGATTTCATAGAAACCATGCTTGGATTCTTGTTCGGAACTTCGATACCAATTGTTCCTTTTCCTGGAATTGGCGCAATAATACGAATTCCTAATGCCGAAAGTGACAGGGCAATATCATCTTCTAAACTTTTTATTTTAGAAATTCTAATTCCTGCTTCTGGCACGATTTCGTACAAAGTAACCGATGGCCCAACAGTTGCTTTTATTTGTGCAATTTCTATTTTGTAGTTGCGTAAAGTTTCTACAATTTTATTCTTATTTTCTTCGAGTTCCGCTTGATTGATTGTAATTCCGCCAGATGAATAATCTTTTAGCAAATCGATTCCTGGGAATTTAAAATTTGATAAATCTAATGTTGGATCAAATTCTCCAAAATCGGCAACCAATCGTGACGCCAAATTTTCTTCTACAATATCTTCTTCTTCCACTTTTTCGATAACAAATTCATTTTCATGTGGTTTGTTATGATTATCTATTAGAATTTCTTCTTTTATAGTTGGCTCTAAAATTAATTCGGACGAATTTGAAATGGTTGGTTTTAAGCTTTCTTTATTAATTTCGAATTGAGAAACTGGCTTCAAAGTGATTTCTCCTAAATCTTCTTCATCAGATTGAAATTCGAACTTTTTTGTAGGCAATTCAGCTGTTTCATCAGTAGCAAATTCTTCTAAATTATAGGTAGAAGTTGTATTTTTTATTGGTTTTAATTCTTCTGTAATATCATTTTTAGTTTTTTCGAAGAAACCTTTAATCTTTTCTGGAGATACTTTTATTTTAAAAATTAAATAAATAACTATTCCAAAAATCAAAGCTAGCAAAGTTCCTGATTTCCCTATGTAATCTTGCGAAAACAAATTCATCTCATAACCTATTACACCTCCTAATTCTGGCAATAAATTACCAAAAAATCCAAAAAGAATAGATAAAATTATGATTACAAAAATATCCCAAAACCAAGTTTTTTTTAATTTTCCTATTGCTAAATCTAAAACTAAATAAGTTCCTGTTAAGAAAAGTAGTCTAACAAAAAGAAATGAAGAAACACCAAAACCTTTATAAATAAAAAAATCGGACATGAAAGCCCCAAATTTCCCTAACCAATTTTGCACATGAGAGTTTCTATTTGCAAAGTCTTGCAACTCACTTTGATCAAATTTTCCATTTACAAAATAGGATATAAATGATAATGAAAGTGCAATTGCAAAAAGCACCAGCAATACTCCTATAGTTATCTTTTGTTGACGAGAGGCACTAAAACGACTTAGCAAATTCGTTTCTTCAGGTTCTGTAGGATTTATTTCTTTTTTAGCTTTTGCCATTAGTAGGTTTACAGTCTTTTAGTTTTTATAAAAATATTGGTAAATATATCATTAAACCAATTGCTATTGCTGTGATAGCAGCAAAAAAAACGGCTCCAGCAGCAATATCTTTAATAAAACCAATGCGCTCATGGTAATCTGGGTGAATAAAATCTGCAACTTTTTCGACAGCAGTATTTATCCCTTCAATACTCAAAACTAATCCGAAAGCTAGTATTTGAAACATCCAATCGGTTCTGGAAATTTGGAAATAAAATCCAGCTATTGTCATAATTACAACTAGTGACGATTGCACCATAACGCTATGTTCAGTAGTAATTAGCTTAATTGCTCCTTTCAGAGCAAATCCTAAACTTTTGAAACGACCCGTTACAAAAGTATTATCTTTTTCAAATTTTACACCCATCTTATAATGATGCTAAAGCAGCTTCGTAATTTGGCTCATCTGCTATTTCTGGAACTTGCTCAGTATATTTTATAATACCATTTTCATCAAGAACAATTACAACTCTAGAGTGTAATCCTGCAAGAACAGAATCTGTAATTTCAAGACCATAATTTTTTCCAAAACTTCCGTCTTTAAAATCTGATAGATTTTCGACATTTTCTAACCCTTCGGCACCACAAAAACGCTTTTGAGCAAAAGGTAAATCACGTGAAATACACAATACTTTTGTGTTTTCTAATGCACTAAGTTTAGCATTAAAGGTTCTTACTGATGTAGCACAAGTTCCTGTGTCGATACTTGGGAAAATATTCAACACTACTCTACTCCCTTTATAATCAGCTAATGAAGCTATTGACAAATCACTTTTTACTAACTTAAAATCGGGTGCTACGTTACCAACTTCTGGTAAATTACCTGATGTATTTATTGGATTTCCTCCTAATGTTATTGCAGCCATTTTTGTTTATTTTATGAATTTCAAAAGTAGTAAAAATAATTATGAATTGTGAATTATCAATTACGAATTTCATCAACACTTCAAAATACAATTATTAAAAAAATATTTGGATTTTAAATCTATATATCGTAATATTGCAATATATAAATATAATAAAATTATGGGAGCATCTAAATCAGAATCCTTTTCAGAAGAACAAAATGAGTTAGCAACACTTTTCAAAGCGCTTTCTCATCCAGCAAGAGTTGCCATTATTGAATATCTGCTAAAAGTAGATACTTGTATTTGTGGGGATATTGTAAACGAGTTACCACTCGCCCAACCTACTGTTTCACAGCATCTAAAAGAGCTTAAAAATGCAAAAATTATTCAAGGAACAATTGAAGGAACTTCGATATGTTACTGTATTAATAGTGATACATTAAAAAAATTCGAAAATTATTTTTTTGCTATTACTAGAAAATTAAAAGAGAAATGTTGCTAACTAAAAAATCATATTATGAAACTATCAGAATTTAAAAAACAGCTTGAAAAGGTAGAACAACTTGATTTTGTTTTACAAAACGGACAAAAAGTACCTTCCCATTTTCACATTACCGAAATAGGAATGACCACAAAACAATTTACCGATTGTGGAAATACATTTAGAATTTCTAAAAAAGCGACGCTACAATTGTGGACATCAGTCGATTTTTATCATAGATTGGAACCTAAAAAAGTGATTTCGATAATTGATACAACTTCAGGAATGTTTGATGGAGAAGACTTAGAAATTGAAATCGAATTTCAACAAGAAACAGTAGGTAAATTTGGATTGGAATATATTGATAATCAATTCGTTTTGACGAATACTAAAACGGATTGTTTAGCTAAAACTAATTGCGGAATTCCTGTCGAAAAAATAAAAGTAAAACTAAACGAGTTACAAGAAAACGTAGATTCTTGTTGCACACCAAACTCAAATTGTTGTTAAATATGAAGAATTTTATTATTAAATATAAAAAGCCAATTATAATCACAATTTCGATTACTATTTTGCAAATAATTTGGGGTTTTGATCCAAAATTTACCTTTATAAATTTAATTTGGTTATTTCTATAAATGGAAAATAAAAAAATACACTGGGAAAATGTTTTTACAACAAAAACAGAAAAAGATGTAAGTTGGTTTCAAGAAAATCCAGAAACTTCAATAGCTTTTGTAGACAAATTCAATTTACCAAAAGATGCCAAAATCATTGATATTGGTGGTGGAGATAGTTATTTTATTGATACTTTATTAGATTTAGGTTATACCAATTTATATTTATTAGATATTTCTGCAAAAGCTATCGAGCGTATTAAAGAACGGTTGGGAGAAAAATCGAAAAATGTGAGTTTTATAATTTCAGATATTTTAGATTTTCAACCAGAAACTACTTTCGATTTTTGGCACGACAGGGCTTCTTTTCATTTTTTGACAGCAGAAAATCAGGTTGAAAAATATTCCGAAATTGTATCGAAATCGGTTGTAAAAGATGGAAAAATGATTATTGCTACATTCTCCGAAAATGGACCAAAAAAATGTAGTGGTTTAGATATTACACAATATTCTGAAACTAAAATGAATGCTGTTTTCGAAGATAATTTCGATAAAGTAAATTGTTTTACAGAAGACCACAAAACACCGTTTGACACAATACAAAATTTCATTTTTTGCAGTTTTAATAAAAAATAAGATGATAAATATTTTAGTCCTTTGTACAGGAAATAGTTGTCGAAGTCAGATTGCGCATGGCTATTTAGACCATTTTACCGACGATAAAAAAGTAAAAGTATATTCTGCTGGAGTAGAAACTCATGGCGTAAACCCGAAAGCAATTGCTATCATGCAAGAAGACGGAATTGATATTTCCCATCATACTTCAAACAATGTTGAAGAGTATTTTGACATTCCATTCGATTATGTGATTACCGTTTGCGATAATGCTAAAGAACGTTGTCCATTTTTCCCAACGAAAGCAGTTAAATTGCATTATAATTTTCCTGATCCAGCAAAAGCTAACGGAACTGATGAGGAAATTTTAGAAGAATTTCGTCAAGTTAGAGAAATGATAAAAAAATATATCAAAAATTTTATTGATAAAATCTAAACAATCATTAAACTCAAAATATTGTAATTCAGTTTGGAAAATAGTAAACCACATAATCTCATGACAAGAAAATGTTTTGTAACATATTCAAGGAATTATTTAGCATATGTAACATTTAGTACAAATTATCGTCTTCTACATACTTCTTTAAAGTAACGATAATTAATTATGAAAGTAAGATTACTATTTTGGTCAGGAATTCTTGGGGTGTCCTTTTTTGTTTTAACAACCATTATTGCAGGTTTTTTGTACTCAAATTACAGTCATATTTCACAATTTATAAGTGAATCTTATGCCGTAGATGCTCCAAAAGCAGATCTACTTCGATTTTATGGATACCTACCAAGTGGGGTTTTATTTATCATTTTCTCATTATTTTCAATAAAAGTATTTCCAAAATCATCTCTCAAAACAATTGGTTTTCTAGGAGTTGGTTTTGGTTATGGTTTTGGCACTATAATATGCAGTATTTTTAATTGCGATGCAGGTTGTAATCCTAAGTTAATAAACCCGAGTTTGTCACAGTTTATACATAATTCTATGGGATTCGTTACTTATATGATAGTTCCTTTTTCCATTTTATTCATTGCAATTGCTTCTCGAAAATGGAAAAATGGACTTCAATTATCAACAATAAGTTATATAGTTTTCATAATCAGCTTTCTATTTGTCATGGTTCTTAATACTAATTTAGATTCTCCTTACAAAGGTTTAATTCAAAGAATTGTTGAAGGAAGTATTTTATTTTGGATTATTTACTGTTCCTTTTCATACAAAAAAATCTTATCAACAAATAGTAATTCATAATTCATAATTCATAATTTATATTTTACCTTTGAGCCATTAATAAAAATATGGTTATGGTTTATAAATTTAGAGTGATTCTTGACAATGAAGATGACGTTTTTAGAGACATTGCTATTCTTGCAAACGATACTTTAGAAGATTTGCACAATGCTATTTTCAATTCTTTTGGTTTCGATGGTATGGAAGTTGGTTCTTTTTATACTTGCGATGACACTTGGAATCAGGAAGATGAAATCCCAATGTTTGATTCTGGCGATGTTCTTGGTGAAATGAAAATAATGAGTGATTATTTACTTTCAGATATTTTAGATACCGAAAATAGAAAAATTATTTATGTTTATGATTTTATAAACATGTGGACTTTTCTTGTAGAATTAGCAGCTGTAGAAGAAGAAATAGCTGGAGCAACTTATCCTGAAACATTATTTTCTCATGGAGAAATTCCTGAAGATTCTGGCGAGAAAAACTTTATGGCCGATGAAGATGAAGAAAATTATAACGAATTTGAAGACGATCTAGACGAAGACGATTTAGATATGTTTAGCGGAGACGACAGTTTTGAAGATTACGGATTCGAGGAAAATTGGAATTAGTCTTTTTGAGGTTCAAAGTTGCAAAGCAGTAAAGATTCAAAGGTTTAGAAAATAAAAAATGAGCACATTTAGAGATTTACTGATTTGGCAAAAATCTATGGCTTTAGTAACTGAAGTTTACCAATTAACTAATTTATTCCCAAAAGAAGAGATTTACGGATTAACATCACAAATAAGAAGAAGTGCCATCTCAATTCCTAGCAATATTTCAGAAGGTTATGGAAGAGATGGAAACAAAGATTATTTAAAATTTCTAAACATAGGAGAATTAGTTCACTTTTCGAAATGCAAACACAATTAGAAATTGCATACAATTTAAAATATATCAACGAAATACAATTTAACAAAATAAACGAAGAAAGTAAAGAAATTGAGAGAATGTTAAGTTCATTCATCAGAAAAATAAAGGAACGAATTTAGTCACTTCCCTTTTTACTCTGAACCTTTGCGCCTTTGAACCTTAGTACCTTTAAAAAAAATGATTAACCTATTTAATACTCACATCGAGAGTTTGTCTATTCACAGAGTAGGAAACATAAGCCGTAACGAAGAAATGTTTTTATCCGAAAATCCTTATGGACTTAACGACGAAATCATGCCGTTACTAAAAGAATATTTCCTAAAAGCATTTCGTGATAAAGAGGAAAACTATTTTCAATTTGCTCATGATGTAGATTTAGAATACAACGAAATGTTCAAGTTTGCTACAGAGATTTTTGACAATCCAAGTAAAACACATGAAGTTTCTAAGAAAATTACCAAACATCTTTTCGAGCAGTCAAATCATCCACATATTAAAAATGGTGAGGTTTATGTGACTCATTTAACTAATATTTCAATCGATAATAATGTAGTTGATGCCATTGGAATCTTTAAAAGTGAAATAAAAGCCGATTTCCTTCAGTTTGAAGAAAAAGGAACAACATTAGAAATGATTTTGCAACAAGGAATCAATTTAAATAAATTGGATAAAGGCTGTCTAATTTTTAATTACAAAAAAGAAGAAGGTTACAAGATTCTAACCGTAGATAGCAACCGTTATGACGCACGTTATTGGTTGGAACATTTCCTTTCAGTAGACGCTTTTCAGGACGAAAATTTTAAAACTAAAAAGTACTTAAAATTTTGTCAAGATTTTGCAAAAGAAGTCGTTTTTCCTGCCGAAGATAAGAAAGAAGAAGTTATGTTTATGAACCGAGCGGTAAATCATTTTGCTAAAAATGATCAGTTTGAGGAATCATTATTTCTAAACGAAGTAATTGATAATCCAGATTTAATTTCGGAGTTCAAAAGCTATAAAGTAGACAAAGGTGAGAAATACAGTATCGAAGATTTAACTAGCTTTCCTATCGCAAATGCAGCTGTTTCGGACGCAAGGAGAACTATGAAAAATGTGATAAATTTAGACACTAATATTCAAATAAAACTAGATTTTATAAACCCCGAAAGTGCCGAAAAATTTGTAGAAAAAGGTTGGGACGAAGAAAAGCAAATGTATTATTATTTGGTTTACTTTAATAAAGAGCAAAAATCTTAACTCAAGCTTTCAAAAATTTAATTTCAAAACCCTTAATTATGAAAATAGTTGAGGGTTTTTCTTGTTTTCAGCTTTTTTTTATTAATTTTAGTGCCTGTATATCAAACCTATAAGCTTATAATGAAAGATAAATTGCTAATAATGTTTTTATTGTTATCTACTCTTGTTTTTTCGCAAGAAGAGGTTCCTTTTTCTATTCGTTTTAAAGAATATTTACGTGGTGATTTAACATTTGTAGCAAACAATATTGTCAACCGAAACGATAATAAAAACGCAAACGAAGCGTATAACAAAGAAGGTCAACAATCGGAACTTAACGATACTTTCTATATGTCTTATATTGATATTGATAATGATAAATCTACATTTTCTTCAAGTAGTGCTACTTTTAGCAAAAAAGAAAATACAAATGATATCGTTTTTGCAGGATTATATTGGAGTGCTACATATAATTATCCGTTAAGTATTAAAGACAATGGAATTTATATTCATGAAGGCAATAGAGAATCAAATTTTAATGAAATTAAAATTAAAATTCCTTTACAAGACAATTATTTAGATATAAAAGGTCAACTAATATATGATGGGTTTAACGACGTAAGACACAATACCAACTCACCTTATGTGTGTTTTTACGATTTGACAGAAATGGTAAAATCAAACCCTTATGGAGAATATACAGTTGCAAATATACGATCCACTGAAGGGTTTATAGAAGGAGGAATTTCTGGTGGCTGGATATTATATTTTGTTTATAAAGATGATAAAACTACACAAAAATACATTACTTTATACGATGGTTTTGCTTCAGTTTATGATATGCCAATACAAATAAAACTAACTAATTTTCAAACACCAAAAATAGGCATTATAAACAGTAAAATCGCACTGGCAACACTAGAAGGAGATGCAAGTATTAAAGGCGATAATGTTAGTCTAAAAAATATATCTAATAATACTTATTTTCCAGTTTTTTCTAAAAATAGAGACAGTCAAAATTTATTTAATAGCCAGATTACCATTGAAAACGATCCTTTTCTTGAAAGAAATCCTACTTCGTTAAACACATTAGGTTTCGATGCTTTGATAATTTCTCTTAATAATCAAAACAATCAAATTATCAATAACAATACTACTGAAACTGAGCTAAAAATAGCATCCGTAGGAGATAAATCTTATTTATTTTCTGCTGGATTTATGATTGATGTAGACAAAGAATTTTATGAGCAAAACACAAAAGAAATCATAACTAATAATACCGTAGTAATTCCAAAAAAAGAAAAAAAGAAGAAAACACTAAAAATTTTAAATAATGTTACTGGCATTAGCATAGTGGTTAAAGAAATACTTTCTTCTGTTGTTCAAAAAGATGAAGATGAAATGGTCGAAGAAAAATCTGTTGAAAAAAGTATTGAAGAAACAGGAAATTTAACAATTAAGAAAATTTAAAAAAACACAAATTAAGTTCTAAAAGGTGTGATGTAAAAGTCACACCTTTTTATTATTTTAGCCAAATGATTCGAGTAGTACTAATAGGTTCAGGAAATGTTGCCCAACATCTAGTTTCGGCTTTCGCTAAAAGTGATACGGTTACTATCATTCAAATATTTTCAAGGAACAAAAGAAGTGCTTCTCACCTACTCGATTCCTCAAAAATTACTGACAGTTTAAACAATTTATCTGAAGCTGATTTATACATTATTTCTGTTACTGATAATGCAATTGAAGAAGTTTCTAAGCAATTATCATTCAAAAACAAATTAGTTGTTCATACCTCAGGAAGTGCTTCTATTGATATTTTAAGCAACGAAAATAGAAAAGGAGTTTTTTATCCGCTACAAACATTTTCAAAAAACAAAAAGGTGAACTTCAAAGAAATTCCAATTTGTTTAGAAGCGCAAAATGAATCCGATTATCAGTTACTAGAAACTGTTTCAAGAGCAATTTCTAATAAAACATATCGGATTAATTCTAATCAAAGAAAAGCTTTGCATGTTTCGGCAGTTTTTGTTAATAATTTTGTGAATCATTTATATACTATTGGTAACGATATTTGTGTT
The DNA here is from genome assembly GCF_043720215.1 of Flavobacterium sp. Lineage (GTDB taxonomy): Bacteria > Bacteroidota > Bacteroidia > Flavobacteriales > Flavobacteriaceae > Flavobacterium. The sequence continues at coordinate 12,040 of NZ_JAYSSZ010000043.1, forward strand.
CAAAATAATATTCCGTTCGAAATCTTACACCCATTAATCCTAGAAACAGCAGATAAAATAACGTTGCTTTCGCCAAATGAAGCCCAAACCGGACCAGCAAAACGAAATGACACACAAACAATTAACACACATTTAAATTTCCTTTCGGACGAAAATCAGAAGGAGATTTATAAAATACTAACAAAATCTATTATCGATAATGGCAAAAAGCTATAAAGAAATTATGAACAACATCACTACTTTTATTTTTGATGTTGATGGCGTACTAACTGATGGAACTGTGCACGTTTCTCCAACTGGCGAAATGCTTCGCGAAATGCACATTCGTGACGGCTTTGCAATGAAAGCAGCACTAGAATCTGGTTATAATGTTTGCATTATTTCTGGCGGAAGCAATGAAGGTGTAAGAATCCGATTGAGAAATTTAGGTATTACTGATATTCATTTGGCAGCACCAAACAAAGTAGAAACTTTTAAAGAATATATCGAATTATACAAGATTAAACCTGAGCAAGTTTTGTACATGGGAGACGATATTCCAGATTATCACGTCATGCAGCTGGTAGGATTACCTACTTGTCCTCAAGATGCTTCCCCAGAAATAAAAGGAATTTCAAACTATATTTCGCACATAAATGGTGGAAAAGGAGCCGTTCGTGATGTGATTGAACAAGTAATGAAAGTACAAGGAAAATGGCTTACTTATTTTGATGGAAAACACGATTAAATTATTATTTTAAATGTTGAATTCTAAATTTTAAATTCAATCACATCGAATAAACAAATCCACGAATAAACAAATAACCTACAGATGAAATACCTAAAACTCATTCGATACCAAAACTTATTCATGATTGCTCTAATGCAACTTACAGTTTTGTTTGGATTTCTAAAAATGCAAGATATTCCTTTAGCTTTGGCATTATGGCAATATTATTTATTAATAATTTCAACCATTTGCATTGCTGCTGGAGGATACATTATTAATGACATTATGGATCAAGATGCTGATTCAGAAAATAAACCTAAAAAAGTTATAGTAGGCAAAACGGTTACCGAAGGATTAGCCTATAATTTATATGTTGCTTTTACTGTCATCGGCGTAGGAATTGGATTTTATCTTTCTAGAGTAATTATGCGTCCTAATTTTGTAACCGTTTTTATTTTATGTGCTGCCTTATTATATATCTATGCTACTAATTTTAAGCAAATACTAATTCTAAAAAATGTCATTGTAGCATTTTTACTGGCTTTTAGTATTTTAATAATCAATTTATTTATGATTTTTCCAGCAACAGATTATACTAATCGAGAGCAAATGCATCCCGTTTTTTCTGTTCTAATAGATTTTTCAATCATAGCATTTATACTTAATTTTATTCGCGAAATTGTAAAAGATTTAGAAGATTTAATTGGCGATAAAAATCAAGGAATGCAAACTCTACCAGTAGTTTTTGGAACTTCAAAAACTTCAAAATTAGTGTTTGTACTAAGTTTTGTTCCAATAATTTCTATCTTATATTATGTCTATAATTATTTGTTTCAGCTTCAATACGCAACAATTTATATATTAGGATTTTTAGTTGGTCCGCTACTCTATTTTATGATTAAAATTTGGTCGGCAGAAACAAAAAAAGATTTTCATCATTTAAGTACTATTTTAAAATTGGTTATATTTTTCGGAATCATTTCCATTGCAGTAATTGGAATAAATATGAAATATTATGTTGCATAAAAAATTCGAAAATACCAAAATAATTTTAGCTTCTGGTTCTCCAAGAAGACAAGAATTTTTCAAGAATTTAGATCTAGATTTCGAAATTCGACTCAAAGAAATCGATGAAATTTTTCCAGATACTTTGCAATCTTTAGAGATTACTGATTATTTAGCCAAACTAAAAGCTTCTGCATTTGATGGACAATTATCTGAAAACGAATTACTTGTTACCAGCGACACTTTAGTCTGGCTAAAAAATGAAGCTTTGGGAAAACCAAAAAATTATGATGATGCTTTTGCCATGCTTCAAAAATTATCTGGAGAAACGCATGAAGTAATTACTTCGGTTTGTTTTAAAACCAAAGACAAAACCGAGATAGTAAATGATATTACGAAAGTTACTTTTAGTAAATTATCTGATGAAGCAATCAAATATTATCTCGATAACTACAAACCTTTTGACAAAGCTGGAAGTTATGGAATACAAGAATGGATTGGACTCGTAGGTATAACAAACATTGATGGTTCGTATACAAATGTAGTAGGATTACCAACAGAAAAAGTATACCAGTATTTGTTAAATTTCTAAATTTTAAGAATCTTATATAATTTATGGCACAGTTATTGAAAATTCGTAAGTAATAAAACAAATTATTACAATTACTATAACTAAAAACCATAAGTCATGAAAAAATTACAATTTACAATCGCAGCATTTTTATTACTATTTATATTTGAATCTAATGCGCAAGTTTCAGTTAGTTTAAACATTGGTTCAAGACCAACATGGTGCAACAACTACGAAGATGAAGTAGAATATTATTATCTTCCAGAGATAGAAACATACTACGATGTTCGTTCATCAGTATATATTTATCTAGGCCCAAGAGGTTGGATACGTTCAACTTATTTACCAGAATATTGCCATGGTTATGATATAAATCGCGGATATAGAGTAGCAATAGACTACAGAGGTCGTTCTCCTTATGCACATTTCAACAATCATAGATCAAGATATTATCGTGATTGTCACAGAAACTATCGTGAAGAATATTATCGCCCTAACTACGGATCTAGAAGACAATATGTAACTGTTGAAAATCATCATAGAGATCGTGATGATCACAATGACAGTGATGATGATAGAAGAGAAAAAAATCACGGAAACGGCCATGGTCGTGGTCACGGAAGAAGATAACTCACTTACTTAATACTTAAATTCAGAGGACAATTTGTTCTCTGTTTTTTTTTATATTATTACCAAGAGATTTCCTTTATCTTTGTAAAAAATAGAATTTTTGTTTTGAGATATTTTGTCGAATTTGCATATAACGGAACGCATTATCATGGCTGGCAGTACCAACCCAATGCTATATCAGTACAAGAAACTTTAAACACTGTTTTTTCGACACTTATGCAAGAAAAAATAGATATTATGGGAGCTGGTCGTACTGATACTGGTGTACATGCCAAGCAAATGTATGGTCATTTTGATACTACTATTCTTATTGATACTAAAAAATTTATACATAAAGCCAATTCATTTTTACCCAAAGACATTGTTGTTTATGATATCATTCTAGTACACGATGATGCTCATGCTCGATTTGATGCAGTTTCGAGAACATATAATTATCACATTTCAACATACAAAAATGTTTTCACTAATGATTTATCTTGGTACACATCAAAGAATTTAGATATTGATGTTATGAATGAAGCTGCGGAAATATTATTAAAATTTACAGATTTTAAATGTTTTTCGAAATCTAATACTGACGTAAACACCTATAATTGCAAGATAACTGAAGCTTTTTGGACAATAGAAAAAGAACAACTTATCTTTACCATCACAGCCGATCGATTTCTTAGAAACATGGTTCGAGCCATTGTGGGAACATTACTAAATATTGGTCTACATAAAATAACCCTTCAAGATTTTATAAAAATAATTGAATCTCAGAATAGAGAAAATGCTGGATTTTCGGTGCCAGCACATGGTTTATTTCTCACAAATATCGAATATCCCTATATAAAAAAAGCATGAAATCATTTGATATAACACTTTTTAAAAGAATTCTAGAATATACAAAACCATATAAAAAACGATATTATAGTATCATTGTTTGGGCAATATTATTGTCAATTTTTGCGGCTCTTCGTCCTTATTTGCTAAAAAATATTGTTGATAGTTACGTTCTTCCAATAGATAAAAGCGGTTTTTACCTATTTATCGCTTTTATGGCATGTGCTCTTATTCTTGAAGTACTATCACAATTTTACTTCGTTTATTGGGCAAACTGGTTGGGTCAAGATATTATAAAAGATATCCGAATTAAACTTTTTAGACACATGACCAGTTTTAAAATGAGTTATTTCGACCACGAACCTGTTGGTAAATTAGTCACTCGTTCAGTTTCAGATATAGAAGCCATTGCTAGGATCTTCAGT
>NZ_JAYSSZ010000044.1:0-16159 GCF_043720215.1 Flavobacterium sp.
ATCTTCGCAGAGAATAATAACAGCGTACAACACGAGTTACTCGCAATACCGCCCCAAAAGGCGGTACTGCGAGTAGCTCGGAAACGTTAACTGAAACCCGCCCAAACCGCATAGAAAAACAGGACTAAAAAAGTGTTGAAAAAATTGTGAACTTCTTTTTCTTAAAAATTGAACATACTAAATCAATAATTACGAACTTGCAAAAAATTGATTGAAGTAAAAATGAAGTTAAAAGAAAATATTAGTATTGACGAATTTGATGGCAAACGCTACCAAATAAGAATTGTTGAGCCAAATAATGGCAAAGCAGTTTTGACTCATTATTTACACAATATTCGAAATGGAGTTTCAAAATATTATAAAAAAGATGCAGAAAAAGCACTAGAAAACTTTATTACATACAAACAAGAAGAAGAAAATTTATCAATTGTTGCCGAAGATGCGATGCAACAATTACTCTTTGAAGTTGAAAACGTTCCGTTTCCAACTCCAGAAAATTATTCATTCAAATTCATAGATTTATTTGCTGGAATTGGTGGTTTCAGAATTGCAATGCAAAATCTTGGTGGAAAATGTGTTTTCACAAGCGAATGGGATATAAACGCACAGAAAACTTACAAAGCAAATTTTGGAGAAGTTCCATTTGGCGACATTACAAAACAACAAATTAAAGATTATATTCCAGAAGAGTTCGATTTACTTTGCGCAGGATTTCCTTGTCAAGCATTTTCAATCGCAGGAAAACGTGGAGGTTTTGACGACACTCGAGGAACTTTATTTTTTGACGTTGCAGAAATAATTAAAAAGCATAAACCGAAAGCAATTTTTCTTGAAAACGTAAAAGGATTAAGAAGCCACGATAAAGGAAAAACTTTGGAAACAATTTTGAACGTTTTACGAAATGATTTGGGTTATTATGTTCCAGAACCTCAAATAATAAATGCAAAAAATTTCGGAGTTCCACAAAACCGAGAAAGAATTTATATCGTTGGCTTCGCCAACGATTTAAATATTTCTAGTTTTGAATATCCTGAACCTTTGCAAAACAATCCAACTTTTGAAAATGTAAAAGAAAGAAATGTTCCGCCAACAAAGTATTATCTTTCAACACAATACGTTCAAACTTTAGTTAATCACAAATCAAGACACGCAAGTAAAGGAAACGGATTTGGCTACGCAATTATTCCTGATAATGGAACTGCAAACGCAATTGTTGTTGGAGGAATGGGAAGAGAAAGAAATTTAGTTTTAGACCATAGAATTACAGATTTTACGCCAACAACTCACATAAAAGGAACGGTAAATCGTGAAGGAATTCGCAAAATGACACCAAGAGAATGGGCGAGATTACAAGGTTTTCCTGAAAATTATATAATTCCAGTTGCTGACGCATCTGCATATAAACAATTTGGAAACTCGGTTGCTGTTCCAGCAATTCAGGCAACTGCAAACAAAATTTTAGAACTAATCGGAATTTCAAAATATGCTATCAGGAAATAAAGGAGAATGGAGTGAAGTTTACGCTTTGTTTAAGTTACTTGGCGACAAACAATTATTTGCTGGCGATGCCGATTTGAATAAAGTCGAAGAATTATTTTATCCAATAATCAAGATTATTCGTAACGAAAGTGGCGGAAATTTTGAATACGAAATAAATAGCGATTTAGTAATTATTTCTGGTGGTAGAGAAGAATTGAGAATTCCTGTAAAAACTTTTACAGAACAATCTGCAAAATTATTAGCAACTATTAAAGGTTCAAATGGAGCATTTAGTATTCCAGAAATAGAAACTTTTATGAACTCAATAAATTGTAGATCACTGAAAGCAAAATCAACTTCAAAATCCGATATTAGAATTGTAATTCACGACCAACGAATTAATCAAACTGCGGAATTAGGATTTAGTATAAAATCGCAACTTGGCGGACAAGCAACACTATTAAATGCTGGAAAAACTACAAATTTTATTTATCAAATTTTAGGATTTCAACCAACAGAAAATGAAATTCAAACGATAAATGAAATTGACACAAAAAGCAAAATAAAAGACAGAATTGAAAGCGTAAAACAATTTGGAGGAAAATTAAATTATCTTTCACTTGAACAAGATGTTTTTAAAAATAACTTGGTTTTAATCGATAGTTTGTTACCAAACATTTTAGCCGAAATTGTAAAAACATTTTACACATCAAATTTGAGTTCAATAGAAAGTTTAACCGAAAGTGTTAACAAAATAAATCCGCTAAATTACGATAATCAGTTTGCTCATACATTTTATGAATACAAAATAAAACGATTTTTAACCGATGTTGCACTCGGTATGACACCATCGAAAGTTTGGAACGGAATTTATGATGCTACTGGTGGTTATTTAATAGTAAAAAAAAACGGTGATGTTTTGTGTTATCATATTTACAACCGAAATCAGTTCGAAGATTACTTGTTTCAAAATACAAAATTGGAAACAGCAAGTAGTTCAAGACACGAATTTGGAAAGATTTACACCGAAAATGGAAAAGTATATTTCAAACTAAATTTACAAATCCGATTTAAATAATGGATATAAACAAAGAAATTGAAATTTTAAAAAAAATGAAAGAATCAAATTCTTTTGTTAATTATATTGAACATATAAGATATCCTTATTTTAGAAATCTAGAAATAAACACAAAAATAACATTTGATTTTCCTATAACATTTTTTGTAGGTAAAAACGGAGGTGGAAAAAGTTCGACTTTACAATCGCTTTATGGTGCGCCAAAAAATTATAGTTTAGGTGAGTATTGGTTTACTACAGAAATTGACCCAATTCAAGAATTTTCAGACAATAGAAATTGCTTTATTTATGGTTTCAAATCAAATAACCTAATTTGTGAGGTTTTAAAACAAAGAATAAAGAGAGAAAAAAATCCAGATTATTGGGAACCATCACGACCAGTTAAAAAATATGAAATGGATAGTGAAAAAAGACATTCTCCAATTGAAAAACCAGTTGAATATATTGATTTCAGATCTGAATTAAGTGCTTTTGATAAGTTTATGTATTTTTTAAATTTTTCAAAAAATTCTCAAATAAAATCAAAACAAGATTATTTAAGGAAGTATTCAAAAAAATTAAAACAAGCATTTAATACAAATAGTATAATTAAATTCAGAGGTGTTGAAAAGAACAAAAAAATAATCCAACTTACCGAAGATGAAATACTAAAAGTATCATATATTCTCGGTAAAAATTATGTATCAATAGATATACTTGAGCATTCTTTTTTCAAAGAATGGGGATTTTCCGTTAGATTTACTTCTAATGAAATTTCATATTCAGAGGCTTTTGCTGGTAGTGGCGAAACTGCAATTATTGTGTTAATCAATAAGATATTTAATTGTTCGGAAAATTCTTTAATATTGCTTGATGAACCAGAAACGTCATTACATTCTGGAGCTCAAATTAGACTACGCGAATTTTTATTGGAACAATCCAAAAAAAAGAAATTACAGATTATTATTTCAACTCATTCACCAATCTTAATTAAGGGAATGCCTGCAAACTCTATAAAAGTATTTTCTTTAAATAAATTTGGACAATTTCATATCGAAAATGAGCGTGATTACAAAGAAGCTTTTTATGAATTAGAAATTGAAACAGATATCCAAAAAAAACAAATAATAGTAGAAGATAAACTCGCAAAAATAATTTTAGATAGAATTTTAAATAAGTTAGGAAATGATACTAAAGAGATTTTTAATATTAAATATCTACCTGGAGGTTCGGATTCACTCAAACAAAAAATAACTACAATTATTGAAATTCACCCTGAAACTATAGTAATTTTTGATGGTGACCAAAAACAAGAAAATGACCATATTAATATATCAACTCTTGCTCAAAATCAAATTGAATCTTATGAACAATTAAATTTTCTAATTGAGAAACAAACCAAATGCAAAATCAAATTTTCAGTTGATGGAAATAATGAAGGTGGAAATTCATCTCAAAAGAAAATTTTAGCTGTAAATTATTTGAATTTTTACTTAAAAAATGTTTTCTATTTTCCTCTTAAAATTCCAGAAGATATTATTTGGAATAACGAATTCGCTTTAAATAAACTGAATGATTTAAGTAATGAAGATGGTCAAGAAGAGTTAGATAAAATTAATGAAAATAGTAAAGATTCTAAAGATAAATTTAAAAATTTATCATCAATTATTTATAATTCAACTGAACAAATAGAATTATTATATATTGATTTTATAATATATTGGTTAAAAAAAGAAGATGAAAATTTTATCTATTTAAAAGATTTATTAAATCAAATAAAGAACTAAAAAGGGCTTCAGTTAACAGCGGTTTGGCGCAATTGGGGTTTTAGGCAAACTTTAAAGTTGGTTTTGTACTTTTTTAAAATTTCATAACTTATTGATTTTAAGTTATTTAAAAATATTTATTTTCTTTTGGTAGAAAATGAGTATTTTTTTTATTTATAATCTGTTTAAATAATTATTTTGGCGACTGCTCCAGTAATCGTAATGTTATGCTAATGGTTCGTGAACTGGTGGCGACCGCTCCAGTAATTGTGTTCCTGTGCTAATGGTTTGTGAACTGGTGGCGACCGCTCCAGTAATCGTGTTCCTGTGCTAATGGTTCGTGAACTGGTGGCGACTGCTCCAGTAATTTTAATCCTGTGCTATTGGTTCGTGAACTGGTAGCGACTGCTCCAGTAATCGTGTTCCTGTGCTAATGGTTCGTGAACTGGTGGCGACTGCTCCAGTAATTGTGTTCCAGTGCTAATGATAAAAACTCGCAAAATTTACAAATATCAAAATCATTCTAAACATTCAAAATTTGACCTAAAAAACGGCTTTTTTGTTACCTATTTTCTACCAGTCAAAACAAAATATTTTTAAAATACTTAAAATCAATATTTTAAACTCTAAATCAAAAGTTCAAAAAGTACTTTCTAAATGTTTTTTGCACAAAAAAACCGCTTTAGTGTGGCGATTTGCTTTTTAGATTTTCAATTTTTAAATCAATTGCTTTGGTATGCTTTTTATAATCTTTCAAAAGTTCCTTAATGCTTTTTTTACGCAAAGGTATTTTTACATTCAATCCGTACTCGTTTATTTTGGTTTGTAACAATCGTAAATTTTCGGTTTTTGTTGGTGGCTTTGGTTTAAAGTCTTTGAGTTGTAAAAATCCGTTTTCAAAATCCTGCAAACATTCACAAATCAATAAATTCAAATATTTGTTAATTGCATTTTTGCCGTTGGTGGCTGTATAATTGAATTTATCGAAAACGGTTTTTTGATTATTTGACAAAACCAAAAAATCATTTTTTGAATAGTCTAAAAACAAATCAAAATCCAATCCTTTGTATTTGTAGTTAAAATTTCGCATTTTGATAATTTCGTACAAATAGAATTTATACAAAATGTTTGAAGTTGTAAACTTTTTATCGACTTCAAAATAAAACCTAATGCACTTTATCAAATCGGTGGCAACTGGTGGCGGTTGTTTTATGGTACTTTTGTATTTTAAATTTTCAAAACTAAAATCTTTATCATTACCATTTATAAAATTCATTTGACCGCTCCTAACTGGAATTTTACAAAATGTTTCTAAAACTATCTTTGCTACGTTGTACGCTTTGCCGTTAATAGTGGTTTTACCGTTTGTAACGGTTAAAATTCGTTTTGAGACGGAATTACAACAAAGTCCGTTATTTGAAACGTATAAACCGCTTATTTTGGTTTTCTTAAAACCTTGCTTTTGTAGTTCACGAATAGAAACGGCTTTTTTAACTGGTGGCTTTACATTGTTTCTACTGGTGGCGGTGGCTTTTACCTTGCTTAAATTGATTAACTTTTGCAAATCGTACAATTTGCCGTTAAACCTTACTTTGTCGTTTGTGGTGGCTGTAATTTCGATTTTTAAATCTTTTCGCCACGCTTTGCCCTCGTTTGTCAAATATAAACCTTTGATACTGGTTTTAGTTAGTTGTATTTTGCTTTTCATTTTTAGCGTTATTTAGGTAACGCCAAACTGTGGCGGTACTGATATTTAATAAAATTGCTATTTGTTTGTAGGTTTTGCCACTCAAAAATAAATCTAATGCCTTTGAGTGTATTGTTTTGTTTTCTCTTAATTCTCTCCAGTTTTCTACAATTTGCCATTTTTCAATAGTTCTTACTGGTGCTTCAATCAATTTGCTAATTTCATTTAGTGTTAAACCAATCAAATAATAACGTTTTGCACTCGCTTTGACTTCGAGCGTATAAGTTAATCTTTGTTTCTTTGGAACTGGTTCAATTTTCGATTTTTTCATATTTAGGGTATTAAGTAATTTAAGGGTAAATAAAATGATATTAAATAGTGGTTATTATTCGGTAAACGGAATTTTTTGTAAGGGTTTTGCAATAAGGTATTTTTTGAACTTCTTTTGATTGATTGTGAAATATACCCGCCCCCTGTAAAAATTTTCAGACTTGAAACACTCGCATAGATAAATAAGGTCTTTTTTGCCCTGTTTTCTACCTTTTTTGATTTGTATTAACTGATTTTCAATGTTTTAAGTCTAAAATAACGCTATTAAGCGTATTTTTTGATGTGCCTTTAAAAAAACCGTTATTTTAGTACCAATTTTACCCCAAAATCGGACTTTTTTTGTTATGTGCTATTTTCGGGGTTTTTTGCCTATTTGGTTAATGCCTTTATTGTACTGCTATTGGTTGGATATGCTGTATAACTTCCTTTCGGAAGTTGAAGACAAGCTACCGTAAAAAAAAGGTCGGGAACATTAAAGCGTCCTTGCAACAAAAAAAAGTATCAAATTTTATCATTTTAAATTTTTATTTAATGTATGTATCTGTTTTTCATTGTTATACATTTTTTCCCACGTGAGTAATACTTTACTTTTGGTTGGTACAAAGTGTATTTTTTCGTTTTCCCAGTTCTCTATAAACCGCTTATCTGTATAATAACTTTTAATAGTTTTCGTATTATTTTTGTACTCAATTAAAATTTCATTCAATAAATCGGACTTACTTTTTTTACACAACTTTTTTGCCAGTTCAATTTTTGCCGTTCCAGTTTTGGGCGGTGCTGTAATTTCTACTAAAAAATTAAGTTTGTTCCACTTATCAAAAAAAGTGTTTTGTAACCGTTTTAAATTTGCATCTGTAAAAAAGTCAATCAAAAATGTTTTTTCTACTCTTTTTTGTACGGTTTCAATTCTTATTATTTTGAGGTTTGGAACATCTTTTTTAGCGTCTAACATTTCGTGTATTTTATCATACGACCTATGATGCACTTTATAATCTTTGTGCGTTTCTGTTGTTATTTGACTTTCTTTTTTATATTTCGGGTCTATGTAAAACTTTTTTTCAGTTGTCAAATCGCCAATACTATATATGTTTTTTAGTAGTACTTTTGGCTCTATATCTGTAATAATATTTATTCCTATTTCGTACTCCCTTACTGTTGTGTTTATAGGCTCAAAACCTACATTTTTAATCATTTTTAAATACGTTTCTTTTGCCTGTATCATTGTGAAAACATCAAAATTATCTAACTTTTTTAATGTTAAAAAAGTGCTATATTTGTGCAAACTACCCTCAATTAATAGCGTTTTCGTTTTGTCTATTTTTATGCTCAACCCCCCGTTAAAATTTTTAGTTCTATCATTGTGCCAATGCTTTAAACCGTCCACATCGTGAGTGGCTAAATGATTTCTATCTACTATCTTTTTAATTTCGCTATCTGATAAATTCTTTTTTGAAAACCGTATTTTGTCAATCATTATAATTTTATATATTTGCACCACTACACTATTGATATAGTTCGCTATTCATTAAGTGAGTGTTTCTTAACCGCCCCTTAAGTAAGGGCGGTTTTTTTTGTGAATTACTTTTTTATAAATTGTTTTTATGCACCAAAACCACTATTTTAATAGTGGTTCGGGTTTAAGTAAGTGTTTCTTAACCGCATTCGTTTTTTTTACTACAAAATCAATCGTTTACTAATCATTAAGTAATTGTTTCCGCCCTAAAATCGTTAATTTGTTTCTATTCTTTGGCACAAATAATATTCTATATCTATACGCTTAAAAAGTAGTTTGCTGTACTTTTTAGATTGTACTTTTATAGGTATCAAAATACCGCTTCTTACATAATTTTCGTAAGTGTTGCGGCTACATTTCATTAACTCGCAAACTTCTTTAGGTGTTAGATATTCGCTTTTATTTTTGCTTTGTAATGCCAGTAAACTTTTACCAATGTTTGCCAGTTGGTTTTTAACCTCCGACCATTCCGATAGTGGAACGCTTATAACCGCTATATCTGTACTCATATTTTCATTATTTAAAGTATTTGACTGCCAAATTATTAACCTCGTATTCGTTATTTTTATAACTCATAAAATCCTGTAATTCTGTATTCATACCAATTTTTTGGGTAACTTCTAACTGGTTAATCTCGTTAATAAGTTGCACCAATTCTGTAATTTTATTAAGTCCTGTTTGTTGGTTTTGAGTTGTTATATAAAGTGAAAACGATTTTTCTATTTGCTCGATACTTTCAGTATTTAGACTAACTAAATTTGCCGTAATTGTAAATCTATTTGCTTTCCAAATAGTGAACTGATTAAAATCTTGCTTTTGTTTATCCAGTTCTATTCTTTCTATTAATTCGTTCGTTCCAACTGGTTTTTCAATCAAATCAAATAACTTTTCTTTGTTCAGTTTTAAACCTCCTACCTGCATTGTTTCCCCTGCTGTAAGTTTGTCGGTTATGTAGGCTTTTGGGTTGTCAAACAGTAACAATAAATCATTTTCCTGCATTGTTACGCCCAACGCTAAAACCTTATTTACACAATCTTGAAAATAGTTTTTATGCGTTTCGTATTCTTGTATTGCACTATCTATTCCGATTTGATTTTTTGCTAATAATACTTTTACAAATGGTGTACTCATAATTTTAATTTTTAGGGGTTTCTTTATCTACATATTTAAAAAATGCGTCTGTTTTTTGCTCGTTTGTTGCCGTTGGATTTTGCAATAAATACGTTTCTAAAAAACGTCCTTTCAAAAGTTCCATATTACTGTGCAACGATAACCAAAACTTATCTTTTTTGGTTTGCTCCATATTTAAGGTTTTCGAGTTGCCCTCTACTATCTTAAAACCAAGTTGTACCGTTTTACTGGCTAACTCACTTTGTGTAGTTCCAAACATTGCTAACATTTGACTGCTGAACTGTGGTACTAAATTTTCAATTTCTTTAATTTTCATATTTTAAATAGGGTTTAAAGTAGGTTTAAACGAAAATCTAAATACTACTTTGTTAAATATTTTTACTCTAATTTGTAGTGGTTCGCCTTGCAAACTTTTTACTTTTTGGGTGCTAAATACTTTCATATATATTTGTTACCTGTTTTGTACTGATTCTACTGGATTCTTTTTTGTGTATTCTACATATTCATCGAAGTAGCCATTTTTTAAGATAAAAAAGTAAACTTGATTTTTGCAATTTTTTTCTATTTCAAAATCGGTGCAAACTTGATTATATCGTTTTGTTAATCCGTCAATAACTTTTATTTGTTCCTGTAAAAAGTTTGGTAAATCTGTATTATTTATTGTTTCTGTATTCATTGTGTTAAGTGTTTCTAAATTATTATTTATGTGAGTTTACTGGTTCGTTATTGTAAATTTCGGCTTTGTGTTTGGCAGTTTCAATAGCGTTTTCAAAGTCGTTTTCGTGGCTGTACTGGTTTGCTATTTTATTGCAAATATTCAGTTCTAACCGTTCTAAATTTGCCTTTGCGTGTTCCAGTTGTATTGTTTTTTCTTGGACTTCATAAGTCAAAGTTCGTGCTATGCGACCGAGCCTATTTGTGGCTTGGGTTCGTGTTAATAAAAATTCGCTCCAATGTTTCATATTACTTTTGTTTGGTAGTTATACTTTTTCTAAACAATAATACCGTTTCATTTAATTCTGATACTTTATCTTGAATAAAATGTAATTTTTCTAAATCAAAATCAACATCATACGTATCTCTAAAGGCACAAAACACATCGGGGTTGTAATCTTTTGCGACTTGTTTTAAATATTTTTTTGCTTTTTTAAGTTCTTTTAGTGCTTTCATAAAATTGTATTTTATGCCTTTTGGGCGTTGTTTAAAATTGTTTTTATTTGTCGTTAAATGCACGTTTGCAAATATCAATTTTGGTTAATAATGTATTGACTTTGTCAATATCCTTTTTGCTTACTTTTGCCGTTTCCAGTTCCTGTATTAGTTCCTGTGTTTGGATTTCAAAATGCTTTAGTTTCTCAAATGTTTTTTCGTGAATAGTCATAAATTTGTGTTTGTTGGTTTATGTGCTTTTGGTTGCTAAAAAATCCCTGCGAAGTTTTTTTTTAGTAACATTTCATTTATCTTTAAATAATCTTTTTTGCATTTTTTCAAACTCTCCATCAATTAAACTTTCTGCTTTTTGGCTTACTTGTAAACCAAAAAAATAGTTTTTTACTAACGTATAATCGAGTTTTAAAGCGGTTGCAATTTCTTTTATTGGTGCATCGCCAAACTGATTAATAAATTCCATTTTATCCATAATAATCAATTAAATAAAGTTTCTTGTTTGGGTTTTGGTGGCTCAATTTTCTTTAATAACAAAATGGTTAAATACTGGTTTTTAAAGTCTATACGTGGGTACTTTTATACAAAATTTCGATCGTTTCTATTTTGCTATTCCTGTATCGAGGTAACATATATAATCTGTTAAATCTTTAATTTTGATAACTCCAACACTCAAAACCTCTACTTTGGCTTTGTATTTCTTTTGCAAAAAAACCTCAAATTTATTGCCGTGAAAATGCTTTGTAGGGTTGTAAATCCTAATCGTTGTAAAACATTTACAATCTAACTTGTTATTCCAGTTTGTCGAAAATTCTAATTTTTCCATTATTCTAATTTTAGTTTTAACTGCTCCAGTTTATAAATTTTTGATTGTTGATTTTTGCATTTTCTTTTTAATTCTAAAATTTCTTTTTCTAACTTAATGATAGTTTTAAATTCATTTATTGCTATTCGTCTGCGTGGCTGTGTAAAACTGTAATTATTGTCTTTGTTAAGTTCTAATCTTATTTTTGTTTCTAATTCCTTAACTTCATTTTCTATTACTTTCGATTCTTTTTTATGTAAATCATCAATCGTATTAAACAATTCAAAAATCGAACTTTTTAGGTTTGTGGTTTTTCTATTTACTGTAATCGAAATATAAACCTCCCAATGTGGTATATTGTTAATTAATTTGGGCTTAATACATCTTTTTTCTAAATAATGCTTTATAGTTATTTTCTTTGGCTTGTTCATAACTCAAAGTTTATGCACTTGCAACCGCTTGAAAACCTGCCGTTAATTGCTGTAATTCAGTTTCTTTGGCTTTTTTTTCGCTCAAATGATTTTCAGTAATTTCCGTTAACCGTTTTAAAATTTCGCTTTGCTTTTTGTTTGTTCGTTTACCGTTTACAACTGCTGAAATTGTATTACTACTCAAATCAAATTCTTTGGCTATTTGAGTTATAGCACCTTTAGGAAATTTTCTCATTTTTTTATCTTTTAATTTTGACAAATGTAATTATAATATTTATTTACACAACAAATAACACAACAAAATTCAAATAAAAAAAGCGTTAAATAAATAACGCTTTGAATATCAATTATTTACTAATCGTAAATTTCTAACAATTTCTTAAAATAATTATCTTTATTTATTATATTTTCTATTATTTCAATACAACTATCTATGTTTTTATCATTAAAAAAATCTAAATTCCAACAATCTGTACGCTCTCTAATGTATGTTTTTAAATACTCTCTAAATATTCTTTGTCCTATTCCTTGTTTCCAATCTATGTAAGGCATATCATAACCGTAAATACTACCTTCATACGCTAAAAAACTATGAAATCTTGACCATAAAATAAAATACATCTCATACTTAAAACCTAAATTATACTTAACAATAAGTTTGTATAAATTTGGATTAT
Source organism: Flavobacterium sp. (assembly GCF_043720215.1). Taxonomy (GTDB): domain Bacteria; phylum Bacteroidota; class Bacteroidia; order Flavobacteriales; family Flavobacteriaceae; genus Flavobacterium. The sequence goes on from NZ_JAYSSZ010000044.1 coordinate 12,041, forward strand.
TTGGATATAATAACATTTGCATTTTATGATTATCTAATAAATCAAAATCTTTTATTTCATCGTTTATTTTTTCGATTACTTTTATTTTTATTTCATCGTGCAAATAATCTGAAACCACGCCATAAATTGAGTGTGTATAGTAATCTATGTATGTATTAAAAATATTCAGTCGCTCTATTTTACTTCTATAATTTTTTAAAGAATAAAGTAAATGATAATCTTTTCTTAACTGTTTTAAATTCTCATCATTTTTAAAAATCTCTACGCATCTTTTAATTAAATCCGATTCATAATTCATTTTAAATAAAATTTTATGTTCAATTTTATTTTTCAAAAAGTCGTTTTCACTTATTGTAGTTGAAATTCCATTCCTTATGTGGCTTGGAGTTCTCACATTCATTCTATCATAAGTAATAGACAAATAAAGCGGATATACTTTTATTTTATCTTCAATTTCGGGTTTTAATCTTGTATTTAAAAAGTGTTTTACTGTTATTTTACTCATTTTTCATTTTAGTTAAGTGTTTCTATGGTGGCAAAATAACAAAAAAAATGTTGTTTTTTTGTCAAAATTTATCAATAAAAATGGTTACAAACAAAATTATCTATACATTTGTATATTATCAAAACAAAGAAACACTTAACGAAATGAAATCAAGTTTTAAAGAAATTAAAGAAATTATACACATCGAGGGCAACGCTATTACTATGGGCGTTTCTGTTTTTGAAGTAAAAGACGGCGACTTTTATGTATGTATTGCACCTGCTTTGTTGGTTAGTGGTTACGGCGATACTATGGACGAAGCGAGAAAATCGTTTATAGATAACATCGACTTTTTTTGTGAAGCATTAACAAAATTAACCAATGAACAAAAAGAAACGGAACTTGTAAAACTTGGTTTTGTTAATGAAAACCAACAAAATACAGACTACTCAAAAGCCTACATCGACCAAAACGGTGTACTACAAGGCTTTGACTTTGGGAGCGTAAAAACTTCACGCATGGAAGTAACTGTATAGGTTTATGGGCAACAATAGACCTGTAAAAACAAAAATTTGGATAGCATTTTTAACCGCTCACGGTTGCACTTACCAACGTACAAAAGCATCGCACGACTTGTACAACTGTCCTAATTGTTTCCGACCAATTACCCACCGAGAAAAAGACAAAGAAATTCCGCCTTTGCACCTTAAAACCAACCTTGCAACTATGGGTTTTACTCTGCAATACTTGTACGATTGGATAGATACAAATTATTTAAATACGCTCCATTTGGGGCGTTTTTTGTGGGTTGTAATTTGGTACTGATGCAACAAAAAAAGGTAAATTAACCGCTCCTTTAAAACGGTTTTGTAGGTTTTTAATGTGCTAAAAAGGGTAATTACCCTTTATTTTAGTTGTAGCGATTTTGGACCAGGTGTGTAAGGTTGCATAAAAAAACCGCTCCAGTTGGTGCGGTTTTTTTATGCAAAATATAAAATTAGTGTCGATTTTATTCTATTGTTGCAAGTTCTTTAAGTTGTTTTTCTATTGGTTCGTTTAATGCGTTGTATAGCGTTCCTTTGCTAATGTAAAATTTTGGGTAAATGTAATTACGCCAAATTACTGTAAGCGGTATATCCTGTGTGTTATGGCTTTGGTACTCTTTTATTATTTCTTTGTAACGTAAAAGTTTGTTTTTTAACGCTCCTTGTTCTCTTGTTAGTGCCATTTGTAAAAGTTTATACGGCAAATTTAAAAACTCTAAAATTACTGTGCAATGCGATTTTTTTGTACAAAAAAACCCTAAAAGTGGTAAAAGGATATACAGTCCAATGCACTAATAAGGTTTTTAAATTCAGTATTTAGTGAATCGCTACAATGCAATATAAATACTAATAAGGTTTTTTAAAACTATCCCCGAAAGATATGCAATCCAACTACTAATAATTTATATTTTATTTTACAAATTTATAAACTATTTAATTATTATGCAATACTAATTTTTAAACTTTATAACTTGTTACAAAACACAATAAAAGCGTATAAAAACCAGCCACCTACAACAATACCAAATACAATCGGAGAAATGAATAATGATAAAATTATAGTTGCTAAAAGCCAGTAAAAAAGTGGTTTGGGTGTGTGTTTGTATTTGTTCATTTTCTTTGTTTTAATAGTTCAAATATAAAGGCTTTACCAGTTTACCGCAAGTAATTCTTTTGTTATGGTGCTATCCATTATATGTCCATAAATTTGAGTAGTTGCAAGGTTTCTATGTCCTAAAATCTTTTGTACTGTTGTTATTGAAACGCCTTTGTAAAGTAAATATGTGGCGGTTGTGTGCCGTGCCGTGTGAAAGGTTACTTTTTTTGTAATTCCTGCCAGTCCGCAAATTTCTTTTAAGTAGTTGTTTATATGTTGGTTGCTTAAATGTTCAAAACAAAAAACACTTTTAAACGTGAAGTATTTATTTATAATTTCAATCGGTTTGCCCTTGAAAATTTCAAATATTGGTACTCGCACCGTGTCGCCTGTTTTTTCCATTTTCTTAACTAAATATTTGTTGCCGTCAATGGTTTCAAAATCGGTTTTTTGCAAACTTATTACATCGCTATATCTTAATCCTGTGTAGGTTGCAAACAAAAATAAATCTTTTACATACTGGTATTTTTGGCTGTCGCCTGTGAGTTCCACGCACTCAAATAGTATTATTTCCTGTGGCGTTAAAAATGTTTTTTCGACTGGTTGCAAACTTATTTTAAACTTTCTAAATGGGTAGTTTTCATAACTCATCAAATTTTTATTAATCGCTAAATTCACAAATATTTTAATGTTTGCAAAGTATTTGTAAATCGTGTTATGTTGTAGTTTTTTATCGCTTTTGCCGTCAAATGATAGTGTTTGTTTCTCGCAAAATCGGTTAAAATCGTGCAAAAATTCAAATGTAATATCTTTAAAATCAATCTCTTTTTTAAATTGTTTTAGTCGTTTTAGGGTGGCGGTTTGGTTTACTTTGGTAGCGGTGGCGTGGTTGCCGTTTTTAATTTCGTTTTCTATAAAGTCCGTGAAATTATACTTTTGCTGTGGCTTAAAAAAATCATCGAGCATCGACAAATTAAACGGCTTATTTTGGTTTATCAAATCCAGTTCAAAATTTTCTAAATTTCGTAAAGTTTCACTAATTTGCTTGTTTAGTTTAATTCCGTTTGCAAAATCAATTTTAATAGTTTTGGTTTTGTAGTGCCAGTATTGGGGTTCTAAATAAATATTTGTAGAAAAATATTTTTTGCGACCATTCAAATAACATTCTATTTGAATTAAACCTTTGCCCTGTGGGTTCAGTTTATTTTTACGGTTAAATACCGTATTGAATTTAGTTTTTTGCATAATAAGTAAGTGTTTCTTATTGCAAACCTACAAATAAAATTTTAATATCTTTGGTAGAAAATCGGTATCAATTCTATTGATAAAATTTGATAAATGTATTTGTCAATATTTCGTTAAACCCTTATTTTATAAGCATTTTGATATAAATATGTTTGTTAAATTGTTATGTTTTGAGTAGGTTTTGTACTTGGAAGTTCGGTCTTTAATTTATACATTTGGCTAACCAAATCCCCAACTGACGCCAAGCCACGAGACGTTATAGGAAAACTTTTATCAACATTACGGTTAAAAGAAAACAAAAAAATAACGTTTAAAAGAAAAATATATTTTTCTTTGGAAAGTAAAAATAAAATTTATGCCACTTAAAATTCTACTGGTCGACGACCATATTATGATTACTGATTTCTACAAAATGGCTTTAGCTGATTTAGAAATAAAAACAAAAATTAACACCGCTAATTCTCTAGAAGCTGCTTATAATTTTATTTTCCTCCAAAACAAAATACAACCTATTGATATTATAATTCTAGATTTAAGTATGCCTGCATATTCAGAAGAAAATATAAACAGCGGAGAAGATTTAGCTAAATTAATAAGAATAAAATATCCTAAAATAAAAATTGTTATTGCTACGGGTTATTGCGAAACCATACGCTTAAATAGTCCACCCTTAAAAACACATCAACATATTGATTGTTAATAACTTGTGATTAATTACTGCTTAAAAAGGCACTGTTAAATCGCCAAAA
>NZ_JAYSSZ010000045.1:0-16138 GCF_043720215.1 Flavobacterium sp.
AGAACCATTACTAAAAGCCGCTGCAACACCAGAACTAGCAACTAATCCAGCTCCTGCTCCTAAAAAAATATTTTTAGCGACTCTTCCGCCTTTTGGAAAATATTTGATACTGCTAATATTGTCCGTTTTGACTTCAACACCATTTACTGCAAAGGTTTGTAGGTCAGTAATGCTTAATGTTCCTACCATTTTTTTTCGATCGGAAGTGGTCAGTTTTACACGTTGACCTTCTTCAAAATAAACGGATTTTCCGGTTACTTTATCAGTTGCTTCTAATTTTTTTGCTTGTGCAAAAGTTGTTAGCGATATAAATAATACTAAGAATGATAATAGGGTTTTCATAATTCGTGTTTTATGGTTGTTTTTCGGTTTCTAGTCTTTCTTGTTCTAGTTTTTCAGCCAATCGTTTTTCGATAATTGGTGTGATTAATGTTTTTCTTGGTTTTATTTTTACAAAAGGGAATAATTCTAAATCATGACTCATTTTGTCGTTCTTGTTTGGATACTTGTTTGTTCCTAAAAGTACTTCTTTACCAGAATCGAATAAATCTTGTTCTTTTTGAGCACTTTCTTGAATTTTTTTCTGAATATTTCCTTCTTTCAGCTGTTTTATTAATCCACCATTTGCTTCAATTTCTTTGAATAAAAGTAATGCTTTTTCAGCAAGCTGTGCTGTTAAATTTTCTATATAATAAGTTCCGTCAGCTGGATTGTTTACAATATCAAAATAGCTTTCTTTCTTTAATATTAACAATTGATTTCTTGAAATCCTGTCGCCAAATTCATTGTCTTTATGGTAAATAGCATCATAAGCCAAATTTGCAACGGCATTTGCACCACCCAGAATAGCACTCATGCATTCGGTTGTGGTACGCAACATATTTGTATTGTAATCGTATAACGTTTTGTTGCGTTTGGTTGGTGTTGCAAGAATATGACAATCGAAATTGTGGTTGTATTCTTTAGCTAATGTATTGAAAAGTAGTCGTAAAGCTCTTAGTTTTGCTATTTCGAAGAAATAATTTGTTCCCACCGAAACTTCGATAGTTATGGGTTGATTTATGTTTTGAATATGATTGAAATATTCGTTTGTATGAGCAAGTGTATAGGCTAATTGTTGCACCATATTAGCGCCAGCATTTTGATATAAAGTTGCATTTATAGTAATGAAAGAAACATTTTTGCATTCTTTTGAAATTGAATTTAAAACTTCAAAATTGTCTTTTGTTTCACTTTCAAACCAATTTCCGTCATAAGCCAATTGATGAATTGGATCGACCAAGCAATGAATAATTGCATTTTTAGACAATGCAATTTCGTTTACTTTTTTAATAAAATTTGCCGATAAGAATTTTAAATTTAAATAAACAGGAATTTTTCCTAAATCTATTTCGGATAGTAATTTTGTGATGTCTAAATCTTCGTTTTCTATTGTGAAACGAACACTTTCGGCACCACGAGCAATAGAATCATTTGCTTTGCGAATGGATTTTTCGACATCGAAAACAAAAATATTTTGAACTATTGTACAATTTGACGCTTCAGTAACAATGTTTGTTGTTTTGTAATCTTCGTCTTTGTGATAAAATGGTTTTACCTTTATTCCTTCTGGACTTTCCCAAACTAATGTTTCATTATAATCTGCACCTTTTAGTTCAAATTGAATTTGTTGTTTCCATTGTTTTGAGGAAAGGGAATCGAAATCGCTGAATAAATTGGTTTCCAAAATGTTTTTGATTTATGTTTATATGGTATGATTTTTTATCTAAAAATCTATTAGCTCTTATCTTTCTCTAAAGTATCTCCTTCAAACTCGATAATATATATGTCTTCGCTGTCTTTTTTCATATAATATTGTTCCCGAGCGTATTTTTCTATTTGTGCAGGATTTTTTAGCCTTTTTATTTGGTCTTTGTCTTTTTTTATTTCTTCTTGGTAATAGGTTTTATTGTCTTCGAGTTCGTTTATTTCTTTGTTGAGAACACGATGATCGAGATAGGAATAATTGTCTAGAAACAGCATCCAAGTTACAAAAAACAAGGATGCAATAACGTACTTATTGAGTAAGATTTTGTACCAAGATTTGTTTTTAAATGGATTGTTCATTTTTACTGGTTTTTAGCCCCGATAGCAGTGAAAATCCTTTTTTGAGGCTTTTTGCCGAAAAAAAGATTGTAACGGATAGCGGGAAATAGCTCCTCCCTTCGACTACGCTCAGGGTGACAATATATAAATTATTTATGAAATTCGTTGGTTTATTACTGCTCGAACTACATCGATAGCAACGGTGTTGTACTTGTCGTTTGGAATAATAATATCTGCAAATGCTTTTGTTGGTTCTATAAACTGCTGATGCATTGGTTTTAGTGTCGTTTGGTATCTGTTTAAAACTTCTTCCATATCACGACCACGTTCTGCAATGTCACGTTTTAGACGACGGATTAATCGTTCGTCTGAATCGGCATGAACAAATATTTTTATGTCGAATAATTCGCGTAATTCGGGATTTGTTAGGATCAAAATTCCTTCAACAATCATTACTTTTCTTGGATGTGTAGAAATGGTATCATCTGTTCTGTTGTGTTTTACGAACGAATATACGGGCTGATTGATGATTTTTCCCTCTTTTAAGTCTTTTAGATGTTGTACTAATAATTCAAAATCGATAGCTCGAGGATGATCAAAATTTATTTGTGAACGCTCGTCATAGCTTAAATTTTGAGTTTCTTTGTAGTAAGAATCTTGTGATATAATTCCGACTTCAGTGTCTGGTAACTCATTCATTATCTGATGAACTACGGTTGTTTTTCCTGAACCTGTTCCGCCTGCAATCCCTATAATAAGCATATGTGTGTTGTTTGGTTAGGCAAAAATAGGATTTTTTTTCTAATTCGATTTAAACTATTTCTTGTAATATTTCCTGTATTTAGGATAGCTTATGGCTCCAATTGTTGTAATTGTCACTAATGAAATCCAAATCCAATCTAATGATTTTGCTTCACCACTGGCATAAGAATGCAATCCAACTAAATGAAAATTGACTCCATAATACGTAAACAAAATAGATATAAAAGCAAACATACTCATCAGGTTAAATATCCATTTTCCTCTTAAACTAGGTACAAAACGAGCATGGATCACAAAGGCATAAATCATAATACTTATAAGTGCCCATGTTTCTTTTGGATCCCAACCCCAATAACGTCCCCAACTTTCGTTTGCCCATTGTCCGCCAAGGAAATTCCCTATGGTTAGCATGACAAGTCCAACAGTAAGTGCCATTTCGTTGATGTATGTAATTTCTTTAATGTTCAATAACATTTTAGCTTTGTTTTTTTCATTGGTAAACAAAATAAGAAGTAAGGAGACAAAACCTAAAATCATTCCCAATGCAAATGGTCCGTAACTGGCAACAATTACCGCCACGTGAATCATTAACCAATACGAATTAAGTACTGGTTGAAGGTTTGCAATTTCAGGATCTATCCAATTGGCGTATGCGGCAGCTAAAATCATGGCAGCTACAAAGGCTGATGATGCTACAGTTAGTTTCGATTTGATGTCAAAAGCCAACCCAAAAAACATCGTTGCCCAAGCCACGTAAACGATTGCTTCATAAGCATTACTCCATGGTGCATGACCCGAAATATACCAACGAGCGATTAATGCAATAGTGTGTAAAGCAAATAAACTTGCAATAATAATGTGCATGGTATTTACAGCAAATTTTAGTGCTTTGGTTTCTTTAAATATTTGTAGAATCACAAAAAACAACATTAAAATCGCCGCATATATATACCAAAATGGTAATTTTTGTAATACATCATATTTGTTATACAATACTTCTGAAGTAATTTTATCTTCGCTTGGCATTACTTTACCTCCATGCTTTTTTTGAAATTTGGTTATCCCAGTAAGGTAAAAATCAGATTCTTTGTAATCGTTTTTGGTAACTGAATTATCTAAAGAATTCATATAAATATGCAGAATTTGTTTAGCAAAAACAGAATCCATTCCTTTTAAACCAACATGTCCAAGCTCAGCATAAGAAACCCATTTGTTATTAGGATCATTAGGAACAGGGAAAATCTTTAGAATGCTTCCCGAAAGTGCGGAATTCATCAGATTTACTTTCTTATCAGTTTCTACAAAACCTTTTTCAAAACTGTTAGGATTAGCTGCTTTGTAGGCTGCATCTAGGTATTTAGATAATTTGTAATTCCCTTTTTCGTCAAAAAAATTGATGAATTTTGCAAATTCTTGTTTTGCATCTATTCCAATAATCTTTCTTATACTATCATTACCGGGTTTAATATATATTAACGGAACTTCATACCACACTTGAGGAAATTCTGTCATAGACAAAAACACTTGGTCTGAATTCATTTTCAAATACGTATCTGAATGGCTCACTTTTCGAAGTAATTCTGACGAAAAAGTGTTTACAGGTTTCATTCTTCCACCTGCATCCTGAATAATTAGTCTTCCGAATTTTTCGGCGTGTTTTTCGCTAACCTTGTGAATATCTAATAATGAATCTACTTCTTTTTCTGTTGGTTTTTTAACTTGATGATCTTGTGCAAAACCATTCAAAGAAAACAATAAAACCAATATAGAAACTAGTTTAGCTTTTTTAGTCTTAACATTATCTAATTTTCTTTTTAGATCGGCAAATCGAGAATGTTTGGTAAATAAAATAGCTAACATGGCAAAAAATAGAAGGAAATAACCAACATAAGTTATCCAAGTTCCCCAAAAATCGTGACTTACAGAAAGTACAGTTCCTTTTTCATCTGGATCGAATGAAGCTTGAAAAAATCGATAGCCTTTGTGGTCTAAAACATTATTCATAAAAATTCTTGCATCAAATTTTTTTGGAGAATCCTCAATGGTTACTTTACTCTCGAAGGCAGAATAACTTTTTTCGGTTCCAGGATATTTTTGAGCAAGAAAATCGTTTAGCTTTATTTTGAATGGTAATTCGTATGATTTACTTCCAAATGTTAAAGTGTATTCTAGATTTCCAATTTTTACTGATTTTGGTTCGCCCATTTTTCCTTTAGAACCAACAAGTGTAATTTCTCGTTCTTGTCCTTCCGATTTTATAGCTAAAACCAGTGCATCATCTTCGTCTTTTGCTTTATAATTGTTGCTCGATTCGTAACCTATTTTTCCTTTTTTTGCAGGTTCAGGAAAAACAAATTGCGCACCACCTACATTATATAAGGAACGCATTATTAGCGGTTGACTTGCATCTTTAGTGACTTTTCCTTGCAATTTATCAGCCATTCTCATAAACTGACCTTCAAACGGTGTGTTTATAGTATATGCCCCTAAAGTTGTATTGATATTTATAGCGCCTTTTGTAAATTTATTTAACGAAAAAAGTACATTATGAATATTGACAACTTCTCCCGATTTCAGGAAATGTTCGTGTCGTGTTCCTCCTCCAGATTCGACCATTTTTAGGTAATCTACTCCGTTTTTATCTTCTTTTATGGTTTCTTTTGCTCCCATAATGAAGTTTTTTAATTCAATCGTAAATGGGGTTTTATCGAAATTTTCGTTTAATGAAAAACTATTGCGAGTTGCTTGCGAAAACAAAACTGGTTTTTCGAAAGTACGACGTTTCATTTCGCCTTTGTATTGTCCGTCAATATTTATAGACAAGAAAGTCTTATCCGAATAAAAATGGTTTTCGGTGGCAGCTTCGCGTATCGGCATTATTCCTTCGTAGCTAATATAACGAGTAACGAATGCTCCTATAAGTATAAAAATAAAAGATAAATGAAGTAATAATGTTGCCCATTTTTCTTTTTTAAGTAACTGATAACGTTTTATGTTTCCTATAAAATTTATCATAAAAAACAACATAATAGCCTCAAACCACCAAGCGTTATATATTAAAATTCTAGCTGTTGTTGTGTTGTATTTGCTTTCTATAAATGTTCCTGTAGCCATAGCGATTGCAAAACCCAGAAATAGCATAGCCATTAATCTTGTTGAGAAAAGTACCGATTTCAATTTTTCCATAATAAATTTGGAGTCTTTTTTATAAAGAGTCACAAAAATACTCAAAAATGTTTGTTTGGTATTTATTCTTAAGATTATTTAACATGTTTTGATAAAATATGTTTTTATAAATACTATAGTCTAGAAATTTAAATGTTAAAATATATACGTTTTAGCATTAATTTTTTGTGGTATTTTAAATTAATGTTTATATTCGTTTAATAAAACCAAAAAACCAATAAAACTAAAACAATGAAGCAATTATTTTGTGCTATATCACTAATTTTTTTAGTTAGTTGCAAAAATCAAGAAGAGAGTTTAAAGAATATAACTTCTGATAGAGAAATAGTAGAAGCAAATATGACAGGAGAAACTATATATCAGTTTAAAGTTAAAGATATTCAAGGTAAAGAATTTGACTTTTCAACATTGAAAGGAAAAAAAATAATGATTGTTAACACTGCATCTGAATGTGGATTGACTCCGCAGTACGAGCAATTACAAGCTTTATATGATGAATTTCAGAAAGATAATTTTGTAATTGTTGGGTTTCCTGCAAATAACTTTAATCAGCAAGAGCCAGGTACAAATGAAAATATTGCATCTTTTTGTAGTAAAAATTACGGAGTAAAATTTCCAATGATGGAAAAAATATCTGTGAAAGGAAATGATATGCATGACTTATATAAATTTTTGACACAAAAAGACAAAAACGGATTAGAAGATAATAGTGTTCGATGGAATTTTCAGAAATATCTAATTAATGAAAACGGACATCTTGATAAAGTAGTTGCACCACAAACTTTACCTATAGATGAATCTATAATAGATTGGATTAAAGCATAAAACACCCTATAAAAATTATAATAAATGCACTTTATCTTACTGATAAAGTGCATTTATTTTTTGCCATAAAACATTATCAAAATCTGATAAAGCTGGATTCACAGCATCGGCAGCATCGCCCATTCTTATTACAACCATTTTTTTGCTTGGGATAACATAAATTTTCTGGTCATTTTTCCCTAGAGCCATAAACATATCATTAGCTCCATTAGGGATAATACTTCCTGGATATTGAAACTGACTTTGTGGTAAATGGTAGCTAGATTTTCCATTAAGCCACCATAAATAGCCATACGCTTGATTTATAGTTTGTGAAGTATTTGTTGCTTCTGTAAAATAATTTTCATTTAAGATTTGTTCTGTTTTCCATTTTCCTTTATTTAAAGCTAATAAACCAAAACGTGCCATACTTCGAGTGTCACTCCAGTAAACACTTAAGCCCACATTCGAAATCCATACGCCTCCCATACCAATTTTATTTTTCAACTTTGTATTAAAGTAATTATCCCAAGTTTGACTAGAAGCTTGCGCAACTACATCTTGAAGTTTTACATAGACATTATGATAAGCCCAACGTGTCCCTGCATCTGCAACATATTGTAAGTTTGCTGGAGAAACATCGTCACCAAGAGTGTCATCTAAACCAGAATTCATAGACAGTAAATGTTTGCAAGTAATTAGATTTTCTTTAACTAATGTAGCACTCGTCCATCCATTGCCTAAATAGGTAGAAACTTTATTATTTATATTTAATAATCCTTCTTGTTGAGCGATTCCTGTGACAGTTGATGTTAGAGTTTTTCCTGCACTAGCCCAATACCAAGGAGATGTTTGTGTGTGACCATTAAAATAATTTTCCATTACAATTCTTCCGTTTACTAATATCATAAAGGATTTCGAGTTTTTTAAAGCTAAATAATCCAATAATGGTTGTACTTGACTTTGATTCCAGCCTAATGATGTAATACTTTTTGTATCCCAAATTGTCCCAGTGTTTTCAGGAAAATACATTGTTTCTTCTGAAGTTGGAACATCAGGAACAACAACTGCATCGTCAGAATTGCAACTGGCTAAACTCAAAAAAGTAATTAGTGTTAAGAAAAATGTTTTCATAATTTTAATATTTATTAGTAAGACTATAAATATATAAAAAGGTTTAATCTATTATTCTTATTTTTACAAAATGAAAAATTTTTTATTTTTATTATTCCTGATAGTAATTTATTGTGGTTGTTCTCAAAAAGCTGACATTTCTAAAATAAATGGTTTAAATGGCTACTGGCAAATTACTAAAGCTGTAAATACTGATGGTGATAAAAAGGATTATCCCATAAATGAAGTATATGATTATTTTGAAATTAAAAATAAAATAGGCTTTCATAAAAAAGTAACTTGGCAACCAGATGGTACTTTTTTAGTCAATGACTTATCAGAATCTGTAAAAATAATTGATAAGTCTGAAGGGGTTTTTATCGAATTTACATCAAAATTCGGAAAACACATGGAAGAAATTAAAACTATTTCTGAGGCAGAATTAGTTTTAGAAACATCGGACAAATCAAAATTATATTTTAGTAAAGTCGTTTTAAATACAAATAAATAAAATGGCAAAACGAATTAGCAATCAGAGTGTTGTAGGAGATATTTTGAATCAAATTATAAAAACAAACAAACTTGAATCAGGTTTGAATCAAGTTTCTGTGATTGATGCTTGGAAAAATCTAATGGGAAATGGTGTAAATAATTATACTAGAAGTGTTGCTTTGCGAAATAGCGTTTTATATGTAGAATTGACTTCATCAGTGCTCCGAGAAGAATTAAGTTATGGGAAAGATAAAATCATAAAAATGATAAACGAAGAATTGGGAAAGGAAGTTGTAAAAGATGTAGTTTTAAGATAAGTTTAATCATAAAAAAAATCCCATTTCTAATGAAATGGGATTTTGTTTTTTTCTATATATAAGATTAAAACTGCTCTCTTCCAGCAAAGTGAAAAGCACCTTCAATAGTAGCATTCTCATCGCTATCTGAACCATGAACTGCATTTTCTCCAATAGAAGTTGCATATTTCTTACGGATAGTTCCTTCGGCAGCATCTGCAGGATTTGTAGCGCCTATTAAAGTTCTGAAATCTTCGATTGCATTCTCTTTTTCTAAAATAGCAGCAACAATAGGTCCTCTAGACATAAATTCTACCAATTCTCCGTAAAAAGGTCTTGCAGCGTGTACCGCATAAAATTTTTGAGCATCAGCCACTGTTAATTGAGTCAATTTCATTGATACAATTTTGAAACCAGCTTCAGTAATCATGTTGATTATTCCACCAATGTGTCCGTTTTCAACACCATCAGGCTTAATCATTGTAAATGTTCTATTCGTTGCCATTTTTATTTTTTTAAATTTGGTGCAAAACTAGTCTTTTTTTTCTAAAAATTACAGCCTGCTTTCTAGAATATTTTAATTTACTGTTCTGGCTATTCTAAATCCGTAAAACTCATTTGTTCTTTCTGGTGAAGTACTAATTCTGTTTGCAGTCCTTAGATAATTTATTTGACTGTCCCATGAACCTCCACGAACAGATTTTTTATCACCACGTATTGGTCCTGTTGGGTTATTTCCGTCTTCATTTTTGTAATAATCCTTATTATACCAGTCCCAACACCATTCCCAAACGTTTCCGTTCATGTCATAAATACCTAATTCATTTGGCATTTTTGTACCAACTGAGTGTGGTTTTCCATTACTGTTTTTTACAAACCATGCTACGTCAGTTACTGTGTTTGATCCAGAAAAAATAAAACCTTTACTTTTGTTTCCACCTTTAGCAGCAAATTCCCATTCTGCTTCAGTAGGTAATCTGTAACCATTTGCAGTAAAATCGCAATTGTAGTTTGGTCCAGCAACTGTGTATGCAGGTTTTAATCCATCATAATTACTTAACCAGTTGCAATAATTTACGGCATCAAACCAAGTAATGTTTGTAATAGGATTGTTGTCATTCCAGCCCCAAACAGGTTTAAGAGGCATTTTTTTCTTTGTTTTCTTGCAATAATCTTTCCATTCCCAAACGGTAACTTCTAATTTGTTTATTTGAAAGCTGCTTACATTAACCTTATGTTGTTTCTGCTCATCATTTTCTGCAATACGATTATCATCTTTTGATCCCATCATAAACGTTCCTCCATCAACTTTTTTCAATTGTAACAATGGGTTTTTTGATTGGGAATACGTGGCTAAAATTGTTAATAATAGTACTATCGTAGTAAGTAGGTATTTTTTGTTCATGTTATTAAATCGTCATTAAATTGTAAAATTAATGCGCAAAAATAAAATTATTTTTAACAAAAACAAGTTTTTATCGATAATATGGCATTAAAATCGATTAAGTTACAGATTGACGATTGAAAAACTCCCTGAAAGTGGATTTAGTCTATCTATTAGATTCTCGATTAATAAATTTCCCTGATCTAAATAAACCTCTGAAAAATTTAGTTTTCGTTCTTGTAAACTTTGATTAGGAAACAATTCGTTTTGAAGTTGAATAATTCTGTCTAATTGTGCTGCATGAACTTTTTTTTCAGCTTTTAAGAGTCTTTTTTCTAAATTTTCTAAACCGTTTAGCTGCTTTTTTTCTTGTGCTTTTACAGCTCCAATAAATGATTTATCGGTTTTAAGAGCGATTTTATACAACGTTTCAAATTGTTTTTTTAAGTGTTCTTTCTGTTCTGAAAAATCAATGGTGAATTCTGAAAAAAACTTTGTTTTCGTTGAGGTTAATTCCTCTTGCTTAGTAAATAATTCTTCCCAAGTCAAGTTCAGCTTATTTCTTTTACTTTCTTGTCTTTCATCGATTAATACTACCGAATTTCTAACTAATAGTATTGGAAATGTTACTTTATGGAAAGCGAACATTGCTTTTAGCTCTAACCAGTAAGCAATCTCGCCACCACCACCAATATAAGCTAAATTGGGCAAAATCACTTCCTGATATAAAGGTCGTAAAATTACATTTGGACTAAATTTTTCTGGATTTGTTTCAACCAAATTTAAAATTTCAGTTTCAGTGAATTCAATACTTGTATTATTTACTTTGTAGCTTCCGTTTTCATAAATTATCCGCTCTCTAAGATTGTTTTCAATATAAAAAAGATTAATTTCTCTAGGATTTACTTGAATTGAATAATTCTTAAGTTTATCAATACTTTCTAGAACTTTTTTGTTCGAATTTTGATGTAATAACTCGTCTTTTATATATGGTATGAATGTTTTTTTTAAATCTGAAGAATCTCCATCTAAGATAACCAAGCCATATTCACCAAATAATTCATTAGCTAAAAAACGAGTGGAGTCAGCAAGATTTGACTGTTTTAAATAGCTTTCAGAAAATAGTTTTTTTAAATATTCTGCATTATTACTAGAACCAAGTTCTGCTTTAAAAACATCAAAAAAAGCAGTTAAACCTTCGGTAGATAATCTTCCAACTGGACCTTTCGATTCGGTATTCCAACTGAATTTTTTACCTTTAAAATTGAAATGGTTTATTTCTTCAAAATCATGATCTTCGGTCGCCATCCAGTAAATAGGAACAAAATTATATTCGGGATAATTATTTTTTAATTCCTTACATAAATTGATAGTAGAAATAATTTTATACAAAAAATACAATGGGCCAGTAAACAAATTAAGTTGATGACCGGTAGTAACGGTAAAGGTTTTGGAATCTTTTAAAAGCAAAATATTTTGTTTTGTCAACTCCGAAACTTCAATTTCTGAATACTGATTTTGTAGTTCTGAAACTAAAACTTGTCTTTTGAAATTGTCATTGCCGTTGAAATTTATTTCTTTTTCTTCAATTTGTTTCTTGAAGTTTTCAATAGTAGGAAAACGATTGTACAACTGTTCTAATTCTGATTTTTTATCTAAATAATCTATAATTAATTTAGAAAAATATCCTGATTTTTGATAGCTAATACAATCGGTTGGCATAATTTATTTTTTTGTAAAAATACTCAAATTTCAGTTTCCAATAAATAAAAATTATCTTTGTAAAAATATTTCTTTTGAAAGACATTCTTCTTATCACACCGCCTTTTACACAACTGAATACGCCCTATCCAGCGACAGCCTATATAAAAGGATTTTTGAATACCAAAAACATTTCGGCTTTTCAGATGGATATAGGAATTGAAGTCATTCTCGAATTGTTTTCAAAAAAAGGATTAGAAGATTTATTTGCTAAAAGTTGCCAGTCAAATTCTCCAAATATTCAACGAATATTTGCCTTGAAAGACGAATATATAAAAACTATCGATTCAGTTATTGCGTTTCTACAAGGTAATAACCCAACATTAGCAAGACAAATTTGTTCAGGAGATTTCTTACCAGAAGCCTTTAGGTTTGAGCAGTTAGATGATATGGAATGGGCTTTTGGGTCGATGGGAATGCAAGACAAAGCTAAATATTTAGCCACATTATATCTCGAGGATTTATCAGATTTTATTGTCGAATGTATCGATGAGAATTTCGGATTCAGTCGTTATGCCGAACGTTTGGGCCGAAGTGCCAATTCTTTTGATGATTTGTACTCGCATTTGCAAAAGGAACCAACTTATATCGATACGATTACTTTAAGAATATTAAACGAAAAAATTGAAGTTGTACAACCCAAATTGGTTTGTATTTCGGTACCATTTCCAGGAAATTTATATAGTGCTTTTCGTTGCGCTCAGTTTATTAAAAGTCATTTTCCTGAGACAAAAATATCCATGGGCGGCGGTTTCCCAAATACCGAATTACGTTCTCTTACAGATGTTCGAGTATTTAATTTCTTCGATTTTATTACTTTAGATGACGGAGAACTACCACTCGAACTATTACATAGTTCTATTTGTTATTCCAACAAAAGAGGAGTCTTATTAACTGAATTCAAAAGAACATTTATTCTCGAAAACAATAAAGTCGTTTACAAAAACAATACCCTTCAAAAAGATTACAAGCAAAGCGAAGTTGGTACTCCAGATTATTCGGATTTATTACTAGACAAATATATTTCGGTTATAGAAATTGCCAATCCAATGCACAGTCTATGGAGTGATGGTCGATGGAATAAACTTACCATGGCACATGGTTGTTACTGGGGAAAATGTACGTTTTGTGATATTTCTTTAGATTATATAAAAGTTTATGAACCCATTCTGGCTAAAACATTAGTAGACAGAATGGAAGAACTCATAGCGCAAACTGGTGAAAACGGATTTCATTTTGTAGATGAAGCCGCACCGCCAGCTTTAATGCGTGAATTAGCGTTAGAAATCATTAAACGAAAATTAGTTGTCACTTGGTGGACAAACATTCGCTTCGAGAAAAGTTTCTCTCAAGATTTGTGTGTTTTGCTAAAAGCTTCAGGTTGTATTGCTGTCTCAGGTGGACTAGAAGTCGCTTCCGACAGGTTGTTAGAACTCATAAAAAAAGGAGTAACTGTCGAGCAGGTAGCTCAAGTAACCCGCAACTTTACCGAAGCCGGAATTATGGTTCACGCTTACCTCATGTATGGTTATCCTACACAAACTATTCAGGAAACAGTAGATAGTCTAGAAATGGTTCGTCAGTTGTTCGAATTGGGTGTTTTACAGTCTGGTTTTTGGCATCAGTTTGCGATGACTGCTCATAGTCCTGTAGGAATGTTTCCTGACGAATTTGGCGTAATTCCGCAAACGAATGAAATCACTTTTGCTAATAACGACATTCAATTTACTGACAAAACAGGGATAAATCATGACCAGTTTAGTTTCGGATTAAAGAAATCATTGTTTAATTATATGCACGGAATTTGTTTTGATTATACCTTACAGGATTGGTTCGATTTTAAGATTCCTAAAACAACAATTAAACCCGATTTTATTTATAATTCCTTAGAAAAAGAGAAAAATTTTAATATAAAACCATCGGCAAAAATCGTTTGGATAGGAGGAAATCCACTTACAGAAATCTTTACAAAATCTAAAAAAGGAAACTCTTGGGAAATGATAAAAATGACTTTTCATGACAAAAAAGAAACTTTCGTAATTGATATTGAAAAAGAAAAAGGCGATTGGTTGCTTAAAACTTTAGAAGTAATTTCGGTACATAATGACAAAAAAATAACTTTTTCAGCATTAAAAACTGATTTTGAAAATAGGTTTGATGATTTCGAATTATTTTGGTACTCGAAACCAATAAATACGTTAAGAAATTTTGGGCTTTTGGTTTTTTCTTAAAATTACCATGATTATGTAATCTATTATTTTCTAATTTAATTCATTAAGTGCTAATTTATTAATTTTTTTAATTAAATTTATATTGCTTATTTCCCCAGACTGTATTTTTTTATGATAAAATTTAAAAACATTTCTACCTATAAAAAAATTGTATATTCTAATGTTATATCTAGTATAGCTTTTTTTCTTTTGTTTTTTTCTTTATATTATTACACTTTACAACAGGAAGAACAAATTTACAAATCATCTAAAGAGCAGTTTGATAATGAGATTAATTCATTATTGATACTTAATTCAGAAGGAATTATAACTACAATAAAAGACATTACTTTTTGGGATGAACTTGTAAATTTTATAAAAGTCAAAGATAAAAAATGGTTTGATGATTCTGTGTCAACCTATATTGAATTATATAATGTTGATTATGTAGCAATTTACGATTTACAATCCAATTTTATCATAAAATCTTCTTCTGATAAAATAAATATAACTGATTTTATACCTAAAGGAGTTTTCCAAAAACTATATAAAAATAAAATAGTAAAGTTTTATATAAAATTGCCTCAGGGAATAGTTGAGGTTTATGGCGCTACAATTCATTCTTCGAACGACCCATTAAAAAATAAAACAAAACCTTCGGGTTACTTTTTTATGGCTAGGGTTTTAGATAAAGGTTATTTTAGTAAACTAGAAAAAATAAGCAGTTCGAAAATCAGTTTTTTAGGTATAAATGATACTATCGTCGATTATAGATCAATTATAAAAACCACTTATTTATTAAACTGGAAAGGAGATATTATTGAAAAATTAACATTCAAACGAAATTTGAATGTTAATTTCAAATCCACAAAAAATATACTTTATATACTTTTAACAGCCTTTGTAATTGGCCTGTTTTTTCATTTTTATTTTTCAAAAATATGGATTCATGAACCACTAAAATTAATTACTCGAGTTCTAGAAACGGGAAATAAAAAAGCAGTTAAATCACTAAAAAATAGCTCGATCGAATTTGGATACATAGGAAATATGTTTGAAGAAAATATAAAACAAAAAAAGCAACTCGAATTTTCTAAACAAAAGGCCGAAGAAAGTGATAATCTTAAATCAGCTTTTTTAACTAATTTATCACACGAAATTAGAACTCCAATGAATGCTATTATTGGTTTTTCGGACTTGCTAAATAATACTAAGCTAAACGATGAAGAGCGATTAGAATACTTGTCAGTAATTACTCAAAGTGGTAGTAATCTAGTTTCTATAATTGATGACCTTGTTGAAATGTCTAAAATAGATGCCAACCAAATTAAACCAAATTATACAGGAGTAAATCTAGAATCTTGCTTAAATGAATTGTATACTGCAATAAAAATTACTATTCCTAAAGATAAAGAAATAGATTTTGAACTAATAAAACCTAGTAAACCTATTTTAGATAGAATTTTAACTGACGAAATTAAGTTGAAACAAATTATAATTAATTTAATTACTAATGCAGTAAAATTTACCGAACACGGATTTGTTACCTTTGGATATGAGGTAAATGAAGTAAGCTCAACCATTTCATTCACAATAAACGACACAGGTTTAGGTATTGATAAAGCACATCAAGAAATTATATTTGATCGATTTAGAAGAATAGAAGGAGATTATAACATAAAAGTTGGTGGTTTAGGGTTAGGATTAGCCATTTCAAAAGCATATGTCGAAATGCTCGGTGGTACAATCTCACTAAAATCAAAAGTTGGAGTTGGTTCTAGATTTTCGTTCGTAATCCCACTTATATTTGATAAATCAATCATGATTTTGTCGCCAAAAACAGTTGAAATATCTTCTGACGAATCAACAGGAAACGAAACAATTTTAATCGCCGAAGATGATAACATAAATTACTTGTTGCTAGAAAAAATAATGAAATTAAAAAAATATAAAATACTAAGAGCAAAAAACGGACAGGAAGTTATAGATATATGTAGAAGTAATGATGCTGTAGATTTAGTTTTAATGGACATAAAAATGCCAAT
>NZ_JAYSSZ010000046.1:0-16127 GCF_043720215.1 Flavobacterium sp.
GTAAAATGGGACAAAGAAGAAAGTAATTATGAAGCCAGTTTTAAGAATAATAAAGTAGATAACTCTATTTTATTCAATGCTAATGGAAAAATTATTGAAACTGAAATTGCAATTACAGTTAGTCAATTACCTAAAAAAGCGTTGCAATACTTAAATGCTAATTTTAAAAATCAAAAAGTAAAAGAAGCAGCTAAAATTATTACCGAAAAAGGAAATCTTATATACGAAGCCGAGATAAAAGGCAAAGATTTATTTTTTGATGAAAACGGTAATTTTATAACAAAAGACAAGGTTAGTTAGTTTTATTATTTAAGCATCTACACATAGCGTGTGGGTGCTTTTTTTATTTACAGATTACTATTAACTTTTTTTTAAAAATATTATTTACCAACTATTATGTTCAAAAAAACCAACTTATCAAGCAGATACTCTTTATTACTTTCTTTTGTAATATGGTTTCTTATTATCTCCCAAATAGTAAGAGTTATTTTTTTTATATGGCAATACGACGAAGTTTCGTTTAACATTATTACTGTTTTAGGAACAGTATTAACAGGATTGTTTTTCGACATTGGTACAATTAGTTTTATTGTATTTCCTGCCATTATTTATTACTTCATTTTTCCAAATAAATGGATTGGCTCTTGGGTTGATAAAATTTTTATATGGTTTTTCACAACATTAGTAATCTTTATACTCGTGTTTACCTTTTTTGCCGAAATTACTTTTTGGGACGAATTCAAAACCCGATTTAACTTCATTGCAGTAGATTATTTAATTTACACACACGAAGTTGTAAAAAATATTCAAGAATCGTATCCAATACCAGTATTAATAATTGGTGTTTCGGCTATTGTTTTTTTAGTATTATTGCTGTTTTATAAAAGAAATGCCTTCAAAAATACATTCTCACAAACCGCAACTTTAAAAGAAAAAAGTATTGTATTAGGAATTGGTTTAGTTTCTTGTTTGTTTTTTACAACATTTATAACAAACAATCACGCCGAATGGTCTTCTAATCGGTATAATGCCGAAATTTCAAAATCAGGAATTTATTCGTTTTTTTCTGCTTTCAGAAACAATCAAATGGTTTATAATGAGTTTTACACATCTGTAAACGACAAAGAAGCTTTCAATATCATTAGAAATAAATTAACAGACAATAACAGTAAATTTCAATCTAATAACTTATCTATTCACAGGACAATTTCTGATACTACAAATGCTACACCAAGTAAAAAAAATGTAGTTTTTATATTAGTAGAAAGCCTAAGTGCCAGTTTTATGAAAGAATTTGGCAACCAGCAAAACATAACACCGTTTTTAGATAGTTTAGCTCAAAAAAGTGTATTCTTCGATAACTTATATGCCACAGGAACAAGAACCGTTCGTGGTATGGAAGCAATGACACTTTGTATTCCGCCAACACCAGGACAAAGTATTGTGAAACGTCCAGAAAATCAAAACTTATTTACTGTATCAAATGTTTTTAAATCCAAAGGATATAATTCAAACTTTTTTTATGGTGGCGATGGATATTTTGATAATATGAACGCTTACTTTGGTGGAAATGGTTTTACAATTTATGATCGTGGACGCGGAAGTGTCTTGAGTGATAAAATTAAAACAACTCGAAATAATATCAACGACAACGAAGTAACTTTTGAAAACGCTTGGGGAATTTGTGATGAAGATATTTATTCTAAAATGCTAAATGTTGCCGATGAACATCATAAAAACAAAAAACCATTTTTTAATTTTGTAATGACAACTTCTAACCATCGACCTTTTACTTACCCTGACAATGCAATTGATATTCCATCAGGTAGTGGACGTGAAGGAGCAGTAAAATATACTGATTACGCTATAAAAAAAATGTTTCAAAAAGCAAAGAATAAACCTTGGTTTAAAAACACGGTTTTCATAATTATTGCCGACCATTGTGCGAGTAGTGCAGGTAAAGATGAAATTGATGTAGCCAATTATCACATTCCTGCTTTTATTGTCAATTTTCCACAAGAAACGAACCAAAAAGTATCAAAACAATGTTCTCAAATAGATGTTTTTCCAACATTTTTTTCAATGATGAATTGGACTTACGAAAGCAATTTCTTTGGCAAAAATGTATTTAATCCAAACTTTGAAGAACGAGCATTAGTTGGAACATACAGAAAATTAGTATTAATGAAAAAAGAAAAAGTAATGATTTTGTCTGACCAAAAAAGGCAATCTTTTTACTCTTGGAACAAAACAGATAATAGTTTAAAACCTTTGCCAATGGATAAATCATTTCTTAATGAAACAATTTCTTGGTATCAAACCGCCGACTATTTATTCACAAATAAATTATTGAAATAATGGTTTACATTCATTTTATAGTAAATCCTATTTCGGGAAATGGTAATCATAATATTGGCAAAACAGAATTAGAAAAATATTTTTCAAAGGAACAGTTTAAAATTGAAGTTGATTATTCTAATTATAAAAAACACGCAATTACGATCACTAAAAAAGCAATAGAAAACAATCCAAATTATATAGTAGCTTGTGGTGGAGACGGAACTATTAACGAAGTAGCATCTTGTTTGATAAATACAAAAATCAAATTAGGTATTATTCCAGTTGGTTCAGGCAATGGTTTAGCTTCAAATCTAAATATTCCAAAAGAGATAGAAAAAGCAACAGGAATTATCCGAAACGGAAATAGTCAAACAATTGATGTGGGACAAGTAAATGAACACTATTTTTTTAGTAATATGGGTATCGGTATCGATGCTCATATTATTAAAAAGTATGAAACCTATAAAAAAAGAACTTTAATAGCTTACATAAAAGCATCAGTAACATCAAGTTTTCAATTTAAACCCATTCAAACGATACTTGCTTTTAACAATCAAATTATAAATACAAATTCTTTTCTATTGTTCATTTCAAATTCTAACGAAATGGGATATGGAATGAGCTTAACACCTAAAGCAAGTTTACAAGATGGTTGGTTAGATTTAGTAGTTGTTTCAAAGTTAAACTTTATAAACAAGCTCATTTTAGGAATGTATGTACTCTCAAATAAAGTCGAGAAGTTCAAAAATGCACAGCATTCATTAATCCAAAAAATGAGTATTGAAATTCCAAACAAAATAAACACAGACATACAAATTGATGGAGAATATTACAATATAAAAACCAACAAAATTGATGTTTCGATAATAAAAAGCGGATTGGAAATAATAGTATAGTAATTTATTTTAACAAAAAGAATATGAAAAAAACAGCTTTCATTTTCATTTTTTTTGCCAATGTAATTAATGCACAAAAAAATGATATAGATAGTCTTAAAATTCAAACGCCGAATCAATATCTAAAGTTTAATTACAAACAATTAGTCATTCCAACAGTTTTAATTGGTTATGGAGTATTAGGTACTTCATATTTACTAATGTCAGCTTCTGTACTAAGTTTAAAATCAATTACAAAAGTAGAACGCCCAGACGGTTCCGCTTTCAACTCTTTCCCATCAGGACATACAGCTACAGCATTTGCAGGAGCAGAATTCCTTTGGCAAGAATACAAAGATATTTCCATTTGGTATGGTATTTCGGGATACATTATAGCTACTGGTACAGGAGCATTTAGAATTTATAATGACAAACACTGGCTAACCGATGTAGTCACAGGTGCTGGAATTGGAATTTTAAGTACAAAAATTGCCTATTGGATCAATCCATGGATACAAGAAAAAATATTCAAATCAAAAGAGAAAAAAACAACATCAATTATGGCTCCTTTTTATAACGGTAAACAATTAGGAATAGGATTTATCAAAACGTTTTAATATAAATCTAGTTGAAATAACAATTTTTCTTTATTTTTGCATCGATGAATGTATTCAATTTCATATTTTCAATCTATTTAGTAGCACTTTCGTGTTTGCCTTGTGCTGATATTGAAGTAAATAGTCTTGCACATTCTTCACCAGAAGCTGCTGCCAATCACGATAATCACTCACACGATAAAGAAAGTGATCTATGTTCACCTTTTTGTATTTGCAATTGTTGTGGACAGCAAATCTTAAATTTCAGTCAAGAAATAGCACCTCAGTTTAGAAAAATTGCAGTAGAAATCAACACTCAAATTCCTACCTACAAATCTATTTCTTACTCCAACTTCTACGGAAGTATTTGGCAACCACCTCAAATAGCATAATAATACCCGAGTAATTTCGGGTTAGAAAGTTGTGACCTTTTCACAAATAATAGCAAAAGAAATTTTGCTAAATTCTAATTCATTATACTATTTTCAATGTTAGACAAAATCATACAATTCAGTATCAAGAATAAGTTTATAATTCTTTTATTTACTTTAGTTCTTATAGCTTGGGGTAGCTATTCAATAAAACAATTACCGCTCGATGCACTACCAGATGTAACCAATAATCAAGTGCAAATATTAACTACTGCACCTACATTAGCAGCACAGGAAGTCGAGCAATTAATAACTTATCCCATTGAGCAATCAGTAAAAACAATACCAAAAGTCATAGAACTTCGTAGTTTTTCTCGTTTTGGTTTATCTGTTGTTACTGTTGTTTTCGAAGATGAAGCAGATATATATTGGGCACGAGAACAAGTTTTTCAACGACTAAAACAAGCCGAAGAAAACATTCCTAAATACATAGGTTCACCCGAACTTGCACCTATCACAACCGGACTTGGCGAAATATACCAATATGATGTATATGCAAAAAAAGGATATGAAGATAAATATTCAGTAACCGATTTACGAACAATTCAAGATTGGATTGTTGCACCACAATTACAAGGTATAAAAGGCGTTGCCGAAGTAAGCACTTGGGGAGGAAGTTTAAAACAATATGAAATTTCGGTAAATCCTAATCAATTAAATAGTGCTGGTGTTACCATAACTGAAATTTTTGATGCTCTCGAAAAGAATAACCAAAATACAGGTGGTGCTTATATCGAAAAAGACCAATATGCCTTTTTTATTCGTGGCGTAGGTATGGCAACAGGCATAAAAGATTTAGAAAATGTAGTAGTCAAAAACAGAAATAGTTCACCAGTTTTAGTTCGTGATGTAGCAACAGTTCAATTAGGAACTGCTTTGCGTTTTGGCGCAACTACCAAAGATGGTAATGGCGAAATTGTAGGCGGATTAGCACTAATGCTAAAAGGAGAAAACTCCAGCGCAGTTGTAGATAGGGTAAAAGAAAAAATGATACAAATCAATAAAACTTTACCCGAAGGTGTTGTTGCCGAAGCATTTATTGACAGAGGTAAATTAGTAGATAGTGCCATCGGAACGGTTACTAAAAACTTATTAGAAGGTGCATTAATTGTAATTTTTGTATTGATACTATTTCTTGGAAATTTAAGAGCCGGATTAATAGTAGCGTCTGTTATTCCACTATCAATGCTGTTTGCAGTAATCTTAATGAATTATTTTGGAGTAAGTGGAAACTTAATGAGTTTAGGCGCAATCGATTTTGGAATTATTGTCGATGGAGCTGTAATCATAGTCGAAGCCACAATGCACCATTTACAAAAACTCAAACGACAAAAAGATTTAACACAGTCAGAAATGGATAGCGAGGTATATAAATCTGCTTCAAAAATCCGAAACAGTGCCGCTTTTGGAGAAATAATAATCTTAATCGTATACCTGCCAATATTAGCGTTAGTAGGAACAGAAGGTAAAATGTTCAAACCAATGGCAATGACAGTTGGCTTCGCAGTTGTTGGAGCATTCATTTTGTCATTAACTTATGTACCTATGATGAGTGCAATGTTCTTATCAAAAAACACCGAATACAAAACTAATTTTAGTGATAAAATGATGGCGTGGTTTGAGAAAATCTACACACCATTTTTAGATAAAGCGTTACGATTTAAAAAAGCAGTCTTAGTAATCTCAATGGCTCTATTTGTTTTTGCAGTTATTGTTTTTCAAAATATGGGAGGCGAATTTATTCCAACTATTGAAGAAGGAGATTTGGCTATTAATGCAACCATTATGACAGGAAGTTCGCTTTCGCAAATGGTAAAAACAACAACTCAATATGAAAAATTACTCAAAGCAAAATTCCCGGAAATAAAAACAATTGTAACCAAAATTGGAAGCGGAGAAATCCCAACTGACCCAATGCCAATAGAAAGTGGCGATTTAATTATTGTTTTAAAAGACAAATCCGAATGGACATCTGCCGACAATTGGGAAGATTTAGCCAATTTGATGAAAGAGGAAATGGAAAAAATTCCTGGTGCAGCAATCGAAATTTCACAACCTATTCAAATGCGTTTCAATGAGTTAATGACAGGAAGTAGAAGTGATATTGCCATTAAAATTTTTGGTGATGATTTAGAAGTGTTAGACAATAAAGCCAAAGAACTAATCGGAAAAATTAATAAAATTGAAGGTATTGGCGATTTAAAAGCCGATAAAGTATCAGGTTTGCCACAAATTACAATTAAATATGATTACAACAAAATTGCATTGTATGGATTAAATATTTCCGACATCAACAAAATAATTCGTTCCTCTTTTGCAGGAGAAAGTGCAGGTAAAATCTACGAAGAAAGCAAACGTTTTGATGTTGTAGTCAGAATGAGTGCAGCCAATCGCAGCGATATTACAGATGTTTCTAACCTTTTTATTCCATTACCAAATGGGCAACAAGTGCCATTATCACAAGTAGCATCTATCAATTACGAACAAGGCCCAGTACAAGTTTCTCGTGAAGATGGAAAACGCAGAATTACCGTAGGTTTAAATGTGCGTGGTCGTGATGTAAAAAGTGTGGTCGAAGAAATCCAACAAAAATTAGACAAAGATTTCAAACTTCCAGCTGGATATTATATTACTTATGGTGGACAATTTGAAAACCTAATTGAAGCTAATAAAAGGTTGTCTGTTGCTTTACCAATTGCTTTAGGGCTAATAATGGTCTTGCTATTTTTCACATTCAATAGTACCAAACAAGCATTATTAATTTTTACTGCAATTCCATTATCGGCAATTGGCGGTGTTTTCGCATTGTGGTTACGAGGAATGCCATTTAGTATATCGGCAGGAATTGGTTTTATTGCTTTGTTTGGAATAGCAGTTTTAAACGGAATTGTACTAATATCCTATTTCAATCAACTAAAATCCGAAGGAATAAGCGACCCATTACAACGCGTTTTAATTGGAACAAAAACAAGGTTAAGACCAGTATTAATGACTGCTGCGGTTGCTTCATTAGGATTTTTGCCAATGGCATTATCAACAAGTGGCGGTGCAGAGGTTCAAAAACCATTAGCAACGGTAGTTATTGGTGGATTATTTTCGGCAACATTACTAACCTTAATCGTTTTACCAATTTTGTATTTATTATTTGAAAAGGGAATTAAAAGAAGAAAAAAAATGTCAAACCCAATTGTAACAGTAATCGTTTTATTAATCAGTACTTTTTCATTTGCTCAAAACGGTCAAACAATAACATTAGAAAAAGCTATTGAAAAAGCGAAAGCAAACAACATCGACTTAAAAATTGCGGATAAGGAAATTGAAAAACAAACTGTATTAAAGAAAACGGCATTTCAAGTAGATCCTTTGCAAGTGCAATACCAAGGCGGACAATTTAATAGTGTTAGTTATGACCATAACGTTTCTATTCAACAATACTTTCCAATTGGTAAAATCACAAAAGCCAACAGACAATTACAAGAAGAACTGGTAAAATTAGCTGAAAAACGAAAAGCATTAACAGAATATGAAATTGAAAAAGCAGTGTCATTAGCCTATTATCAATATTTATATGGTGTTTCTATTCAAAAGTTAAATAATGAGCTGTTCGATATTTATGCTAAATTCCTTAAAAATGCAGAGCTTCGTTTTCAAACAGGAGAAAGTGGCAATATCGAAGTCATTAGTGCTAAAGCCAAATCGAAAGAAATCGAAACGCAAAAAGTACAGTTAGAATATGATTTGGTGGTGTATCAAAAGCAATTGCAATACTTTATTCAAACAGATGAAAATATAGTGCCTGATGCTTCAACACCTTTGCAATATGCTAATCCAACAACGAGTAATGATGATAAGATACAAGGATTGGTAAACGATTATTATACACAGCAAATTTCAGTATATCAAAAGGAGGCAAATACGTTCAAAGCAATGCGAACACCAAAATTAGGATTGGGTTATTTCGGACAAACCATAGATGCCAAATCCTATTTTCAAGGTTTTACAGCAGGATTACAAATTCCTTTATTTGGTGGAGCTAACACCGCTAAAGCCAAAGCATCACAAATTAGTATGTCGCAATCGCAGTTAGAATTAGATAAAAGTAAACTGACTTTAAAATTGCAAAAAGAAGAATTACAAAATGAGTTCGAAAAACAGAAAAAAGCGTTATTGTATTATCAAAACGAAGGCTTACAATATGCTGAACAAATTATTACCACGGCTCAAAAAAGTTATGCCAATGGCGATATGAGTTACTGGTCATACATTAGTTTTTTAAACCAAGCTATTGACATTAAAAAGCAAAATGCAGAAGCCGTTAATACTTACAATCAAAGTGCCATTCAATTGCAATTCCCATCTTTCAACAACAATTAATATTCTATAATATGAAAAATATATTTTTAAAACCAAATTATAAACTAGGTTCATTCTTCAGCCTCTTTATTCTATTTTCTTTTCTCTTTACTCTAAATTCTTGTGGAGAAAAGAAAACCGAAGAAACCAACGAAGAAGAAAAGTCAGAAACCGAAGTAGCACTAACAGAAGCACAATTCAAAACTATTGGTGTCGAAACTGGTAGCATCGAAATGAAAAACCTGAATACCGTAATCAAAGCCAATGGTTATACAGCAGTTCCGCCACAAAATATGGCTAATATTTCTACCTTAATTGGTGGCGTTGTAAAAGATA
Source organism: Flavobacterium sp. (assembly GCF_043720215.1). Taxonomy (GTDB): domain Bacteria; phylum Bacteroidota; class Bacteroidia; order Flavobacteriales; family Flavobacteriaceae; genus Flavobacterium. The sequence continues at coordinate 8,932 of NZ_JAYSSZ010000046.1, forward strand.
TTTATGTATTAGAAGGGACATTTGTTTCAAAAGGAAAAACATTGGCAACCATTCAAAACCTCGAAGTTACAGAAATGCAGGAAGATTACAATTCCGCTATTGCTAACATTGAATACTTGCAATTGGAATACAACCGTCAAAAAACATTAAGTGACGAAAATGTAAATCCACGTAAGACATTTCAAGAAGTAAAATCAAAATTAGCAGTAGAGAGAGCCAAAGCACAAGCTGCAAAAAACAAGCTGCAAGCGTTAAATGTTAGTTTAAGCGGTAGCACTTCGTTAATTCCAATTGTTTCGCCAATAAGCGGCTATGTGGGTAAAATTAGTATAACCAAAGGCGCATTTGCAGAAACAGGATTGACACTTTTTGAAGTAGTAGACAATAGCCAAATGCACTTGGATTTGAATGTTTTTGAAAAAGATTTAGGTAAAATTTCAGTGGGTCAGGAAGTTGATTTTGTATTGACTAATCAATCCAACAAATCTATTAAAGGAAAAATATTCGGTATAAATAAATCATTTTCAAACGAAAGCAAAACCGTTGCCGTTCACGCCAAAATAAATCCAAGTGATGCCAAAGATTTAATTTCGGGAATGTATGTTGCGGCTAATATCAACATCACAAACCAAACAGTTCAAGCACTTCCAAAAGAGGCGGTTGTTAGAAACGGAGACAAATATTACATTTACATTCAAGAAGAACACCAAGAAGAAGCACCAAAAGTAAAAGAAGAAGAGCATCAACATAAAGAAGGTGAAGCACATACTGAACACGCCGAAGGAGAAGAAGAAGGACACAATGAAGTTCACTTCAAAGCAATCGAAGTGGTTCCTGGAACTACCGATTTAGGTTATACCGAAATAAAATTAGTCGAAGAAATTCCTGCCGATGCTAAAATAGTTATAAAAGGTGCTTTCTATTTATTAGCAACTTCAAAAGGTGGCGGTGCACACGAACACTAACCAACACTTTTAAGTTATGAAAATGAACATAGTAATGCCAAGTAATCTAATTCCTTTTTATAAAAAAGAGTTAAAAGCGGTTAAGGATAATTTACAGGCAGATAACTTAAATATGGCTTGGTATCATTTAGAAAGAGCACATATTATTGCACAAAAATATCCTTACGAACATACGTTTGTACATTGTAAAATGTTACAATTTGGAATAAAAATAAAAAGCACCAAAGAAGTTGTAGGACAGATACCAAGATTGTTAGTTGGTGGAGTAAAATCATTTGTTGGTCATATTCCAGTAGGTAATACAGGTGGTGCAAACGTACCACCTTTAAAAAAGATGGAAATACCTGAGGACATAAAAAAAATATTATAATTAATTATGGAAAAATGGAAAGTTTTTGCAATTGTTTCAATGCTATTTGCAGGATTAACATCTGTAATTGCTAAGTATGGTATGAAAAATCTCAGTAGTGATGTTGCTTTGAGTATTCGAACAATAGTGGTATTTTTTATAATTGTTTTAAACGCATTAGTTTTTAATGATGTTTTACAGCAATTGAAAACCGCACCCAAAAGCAATCTTATTTTTTTAGCCATTTCGGGAGTTACAACTTCGTTAAGTTGGATTTTTTACTACAAAGCTATAAAAATTGGCAATGTTAGTGAAGTAGCTTTAATCGATAAAGTAAGTATAGTAATCACTCTCCTCTTGTCGTTTATAATTTTAAAAGAACCAATTACTTCAAAGCTAATACTAGGATCAATATTCATTTTAATAGGAATGATGATAATAATTTGGAAATAAAAAATCTAAAAGAATATTGCAAATAAGTTAATGTTATAAATTAAATAGAACACTTTTTGATTATGGATAGTTTAACACAAGCAGCATTAGGTGGAGCAATTGGAGAATTGCTCCTTGGTAAAAAGATGGGTAAAAGAGGTGCAATCGTAGGTGTGATAATCGCTACCATTCCAGACCTTGATATAATACTTATTCCGTTTTGCAATGATTTACAAAGAATAACAGTACACCGTGCTTACAGCCATTCAATCGTATTTTCAATTATTGGGGCAATTATTATTTCATTTATTCTATCTAAAATAAAGTCATTTAAAGAAATTTCATTTATCCGATTGTATATTTTTAGTTGGTTAGCGTTATTTACCCATATGTTGCTTGATGCTTTTACAACATATGGTACTCAACTTTTTTTACCTTTTTCTGATTACAGAGTTGGTTTCGACAGTATTAATATTGTAGATCCATTTTATACTTTACCACTGCTTGTAGGACTTTTAATTACTCTATATAGTAAAAATCAAAACAAAAGTAGAATTAACAAGATTGGATTATTAGTAAGTACCTTCTACTTGATGTTTACTTTAGGAATAAAGCAATTTGTAAATGGGAAATTTGAAACGGCACTCAAAAAACAAAAAATAGAACAATTTGATTTGCTTTCTGTGCCTGTAAACATTGGTAGTGTGAATTGGTATGGTGTAGCAAAAACAAAAGATAGTATATATCTTGGGAAATATTCTTTTCTAAAAACTCAAAGTCCTATTCATTATGAAAGTTTTCCAGTAAATGATACACTGCTAAATATACTTGACCCTAATCTTGCTGATCGACTTATATGGTTTTCAAAAGGATTTTATACTGTAGTTAAAGATAAGGATAAAATTAGGTTATACAGTTTACAAGTTGATATGAGAGGAATTAAACAAATAGGTAAATACAAGGCTCCAACAGTAGGATTTTTTGAAATTACTTCAAATCCAGATAAAAGTTACAAACTACAATACAAAGAACATTAAATAAAAAAAAATGGAGCATACTCACAAATACGATGAACGAGGTAAACAGCTTTGTTGCACACTCGAAGAGAAAATAAACAAAAAAACAGAAAATCATTCTGATGATGACGGACACGACCATTCCAACGCAGAAAAATCTACATTTCAAATGTTCCTGCCAGCAATCATAAGTTTTGTTTTATTGATGGTAGCTATTATTTTTGATAATTATATTACCCAATTTTGGTTTACAGGTTACATTCGAATTGGATGGTATATTGTGGCTTATATACCAGTTGGTTTTCCAGTAGTTAAAGAAGCGTTTGAAAGTATTCTAAAAAGAGAAATATTTTCAGAATTTCTGTTAATGTCTATTGCAACCATTGGAGCCTTTTCTATTGGCGAATTTCCTGAAGGTGTTGCCGTAATGCTATTTTATGCCATTGGAGAAATTTTCCAAACATTGGCAGTACAACGAGCAAAAGCTAACATAAAATCCCTGTTAGACCAACGACCAGATGAAGTTACAATTTTAGAAAATAATGTAGCAAAAACAATCAAAGCTTCAACAGCAAAAATTGGCGATATTATCCAACTCAAAGCAGGAGAAAAATTAGGTTTAGATGGCGAATTAATTTCAGATACGGCTTCGTTCAATACTTCGGCACTCACAGGCGAAAGTAAACCCGACACCAAAGCAAAAGGCGAAACCGTTTTAGCAGGAATGATAAATCTAAATTCGGTTTGTCAAATAAAAGTTACTGTTGCTTACACCGATAGCAAACTATCTAAAATTCTCGAAATGGTGCAAGATGCCACCGCCAAAAAAGCACCAACCGAATTATTCATCCGAAAGTTTGCCAAAATTTATACACCAATAGTTGTGCTTTTAGCCATCTTAATTTGTGTTATACCAATGCTTTTTGTAGATAATTATGTTTTTAGAGATTGGTTATACAGAGCATTAGTATTTTTGGTTATTTCGTGTCCGTGTGCATTAGTTATCAGTATTCCATTAGGTTATTTTGGCGGAATTGGTTCAGCCAGTAAAAACGGAATACTATTCAAAGGAAGTAATTTTCTTGATGTTATGGCAACCATTCAAAACGTAGTAATGGACAAAACAGGCACAATGACCGAAGGCGTTTTTAAAGTACAAGAAGTTGTTTTTAATCCCAATTTCAACAAAGAGGAAATCCTGCAAATGGTCAACGCTTTAGAAAGTCAAAGTACACATCCAGTTGCAACAGCCATTCATCAATATGTCGGAAAAATTGATAGTACAATAGTTTTAAAAGATGTCGAAGAAATATCAGGACACGGTTTAAAAGCTAATGTAAACGGAAAAGAATTGTTAGTTGGAAATTTCAAACTAATGGATAAATTCTCAATTGCTTATGATATTGATCCAAAAGGTATCGTTTACACTTTAATTTCTACTGCTTATGATAAAAAATTCGTGGGCTATTTAACCATTGCAGACAGCATTAAAGAAGATGCACAAATAACAATCGACAAACTAAAAGCATTAGGAATAAAAACCACAATGTTAAGTGGCGATAAAGATACGGTAGTACAATTTGTGGCTCAAAAACTCGGAATTACAAATGCCTTTGGCGATTTATTGCCCGAAGACAAAGTAAACAAAGTCAAAGAAATCATTGCCAAAAATGAAACCGTTTGTTTTGTAGGCGATGGCGTAAACGATGCACCAGTAGTGGCATTAAGCAACGTTGGTATAGCAATGGGCGGTTTAGGAAGCGATGCAACTATAGAAACTGCCGATGTGGTTATTCAAGACGATATGCCTTCAAAAATTCCAATGGCTATAAACATTGGTAAACAAACCAAAAAAATTGTTTGGCAAAATATCACTTTAGCATTTGTAGTAAAAGCAATAGTTTTAATACTTGGTGCAGGAGGTTTAGCCACAATGTGGGAAGCCGTTTTTGCCGATGTTGGCGTAGCATTATTAGCCATTTTAAATGCAGTAAGAATACAGAAAATGAAATTTTAGAGTTAGTTATTAAATCCAGAATAGATGTTTGTTGTAAATGGCAAACATCTTTTTTTTTAATAAGCCATTATCTCATTCAGCTGCACAAAACTTTCATTTAGTCCAAGTATTCCTAAACTCAAGTCTTTGTTTGCTTCATTTCACTAATTACTATTTCAATAGCGAGAATATCTTTTTTTATTCTGTGGTAAAAAGGAAGTTTTGCATTTCAAAAAGCACTCCTTTGCCAACGCTCCAAAAAAAATTACTGGCACAGTTTTTATCAAAAACACGTACGCTTCGCAACTTGCGCCAGTAATTTTTTTCCCCAAGCTGTGTTACATAATTGAGTATTATAGTTCATCACAAAGCGTTTTTATTGTTTTTTTGGTTTTTGCAATGAAGCTATAATATCATTTATGTAAAACAGCCGCTCCTGCCAACGCGCTTGCCAGTGGCTCCAGGACAACATTTTTTGCAGCTCCCATCGCATCACCCAGCTACAAAAAACACCGTCCTTCGCCACTGTCTTCAACAACGTTCGTCATTTCATCAGAAACTTTACGGTTATAATTGCTTTCAAGAACGTTCACGGTAACTGTTTTTAGCAACTTTACGCATAAATCGGTAGTATTTGCATTGCTTTTGTAAGTGTTGTAAATCGCTTATCAACTCCATTTCTAACATTCACAATTTAAGAATAAGCAATTTACAACACCCACAAAACCAAGAAAGAGCCAGTAAGAGTATCTTTTTTTATTTGCCAGAAACACAAGATAAATTGATTTTCCATCAACTTGATACCTAACGTTTTCAGAGGATTATTTACTTTAAAAATAAATCCTAACTTTTTAAGAAATATTGGCATCAAGCCGATGGTGAAATCAATCAGAAACATCTCGTTAAGCAAATAAAAAAAGACACACTTACCTGCGCTACTGCCTCATCGCACTAGGAAAAAGTAGTTGAATTGTTTTTGTAAGTGTAATAAATTGCTTTACAACTTTACTTCTAAAATTCACAATTCCGATAAAGCAATTTATCACACCCACAAAATCAAACCGTAAGAAAGAGTATTAAATTTTAAAGCAGAAAAATAATTGGTATCGATTTAATATTCCTTTTTCCTGCTTTAAAATTCAATACCCTTTCCGAAGAACATCAGTTATTGTATCAACCTTTTTTGGTTCCGTCTTCATCAAGAACATCTCGTTCGAAAGGAAAATAAAAAAATAAATAAAAGAAAGTAAAGGTAAGTTCCGGTTTCAAGAAAAAAAAGTTCAAGCCCTACGGGTTTTAGAAAAAATCTCCACCCTTACCGTTTCGCAACAACATTCACTTCCGATTTCACGCCCACATTTCCGAAGATGTATCGGGTAGTATTTTTTCTAAAAAACTTGTTTTTCTTGAAACCTCCACTTGAAGTACGACTTTCTTTTTTTCCTTTTTTTCTTTTAAAAATTTTATGTGTGGCTTGTGGTAGCAAGGCACATCATCTTAAAACGGAACGTATGATGAATTTTATAATCAAAACCCATCGAATGGGTACAATTTACACAAAACCCCATTTATTTGTACTTAACAAAGGGATGAACAGCGGTAAGCCACAAAAAGAGCCGTTTACTAATAGCTTTGCAGTCATTTTTCAAAACGAAGAAGATTGCGAAAGCCTATTTTTCATTGCTTTTAGTTTATGGAAAACTAATTTTTGGCATCAACATTTAGTGGGTTCAGTCATTCCATTTTTACGCCTTCCAGATTTCAAAAAAGAATTTAGTCCAAAAGCCAGTTTGATGATGGTTGAACACGAAGAACATCAAAAAAATGTTGCAGCTTTAAAACTTTTAGAACAAAAAGAAAAACAATTTCACGAAAATATTAACCTTATCAGCGATTTACGCAGAGCCATTGTGTACCGTTATTGTCGAAAATAAAATTCCATTTTTTCGATTGTAAGCACCTTATTCACAAGCAAAGTAATACATAAGTGCAATATGATTGCGCCACTTAAATAAAGCGATGAAAAGCAAAGCAATCAGTGTTATTTCACTACCAAAAACAAAAAAAGCTCCGAATTTCGGAGCTTACAAGGTGGTTTTTAGTCAAATTCAAGGGTTAGTTTTCGGTTCTTCTTCCGATTTTACAGCAGTTTGAGAAACCACCGAAATAATACTTCCACCAAGAACCAAGTAACCAGCTGCCGAAACCAGTCCAACAGGTAAGGCAATAGGCGAAGCAATTATAATTCCACCAACAGAAGCCAAAGCAATTCCGACAGTGCGTAGAATTTTAAACCATTTTGGAGTTGGTGCCAAGGTTCTGTCTACTAAATTCAAATTGTTATTTTTCATAATCTTGATTTTTTAAAATTGTTAGTTCAATATTATTTACTCTTTTTTCTAAATATTCTACTTTCTGATTAAGTAAATCATTACCAC
>NZ_JAYSSZ010000047.1:0-2144 GCF_043720215.1 Flavobacterium sp.
TAAATATTAGCGACCCTGATGCATTTTATGATATGCTTACACAAGAAACTGATGCTATACCAGATTCAGCAAACATATCTGAAGAAGACATGCTAGAAAAAATGGATAAAGGAATGACAGATATGTATTCTAAACCAATTAATTCTGATCGTGAGCTAGCTTTTCTAAAAAGATTTGCTAGCTTTGGAATAGAATTATTTAAAGCCGACAGTGCTTTAACTGGCTGGAGTCAATTAGTTTTAGAGACCCCAGATTTTGGGCCACAAAAAGTAAAACCATACAAATGCAATTAATTAACATACATCTTATTATGAAATATATATATTTAACTTTTTTACTTATTGCAACAATAAGTTGCAAATCGCAAACACCAATAACTAATATAAAAAATCAAGATGGTCATTGGCCTCCTATTAATGGAGAATATTTTAAAGATATAAATAACGTTCTTGACCCTTTTGTAGGCACATGGTTGTATACAAATGGTAATATTTCTTTAAGAGTTATTTTAGTAAAAAAAATAAATCAATTTAACAGTGTGTATTATGAAGATTTAATTATTGGTGGCTACGAGTATAAAGTAAGTGGCACCACACTAGTAAATACAATTCCAGATATAACAACAGTCTATGTCGACCAAACAAGACATAAAATTGCAGGAAACACAATTTTCGATAAAAATGTAAAAAACCCTCCTTGCAACGATTGTGCTACAAACGAAATGAGGCTACTTTTATACTTTAAAGAACCTGCTAGTACATTAACAGGTAAGTTATTATTAAGAAAAACAACAGTCGCTGGTCAAGAAGCTATGAAACTAAATTTGCAAGGAGCTTATACTAAATATTATAAAGCTGGAACAACTCCTCCACCTGATGATTTTGTAGTTCCTTCAGGGGATTATGTTTTAATAAAACAGTAAAAAATAATTTTTTTCTTAATTTTCAAATAGCGATTTTAGGTTTCTCTAAAATCGCTATTTTTATAATCTAAATAATGGAACAAAAAAACTAAAACCTCTTGTAACAAAGGTTTTACGCTATTGCGGTTTTTGGGCATAATTTAAAGTTTGTTTTGTATCTTTGAATTCAGTGCTTAACCGAAAGTTTCGGCTTCTTTAGTCCGCAACAGTCGTAAAGCCTGGGAACGTTGTGCGAAATTTTGCCCGAAAAATAAACCGAAAAAATAAACCGAAAAAATAAGTTTTGAAAAATTTACAAAAAATAGTTGTCTATTAAGACTACTTTTGTAAATTTGCATAATGGAAAACAGAATTACATATAGAACAGTGATTTCGTATAAATCATATTTTGAGGATTTCCTTGAAAAACAAAATCCGAAAGTGAAAGCGAAAATTGCTTGGACTTTGAAATTAATTGAAGAAATTCAACAAGTTCCAGAAACTTATTTAAAACATATTGAAGAAACCGACGGACTTTATGAAGTTAGAGTTCAACAAGGAAGTGATATTTTTAGAGTTTTTAGTTTTTTCGACGAAGGGAAATTAATTGTATTAGCAAATGGATTTCAGAAAAAGACGCAAAAAACACCGAAAAATGAAATTGCGAAAGCATTAAAAATTAAAACTGAATATTATGAAAACAAATAAAGATTCGAAAACACTTTCTCAAATTATTAACGAACAATTTGGAGAAAAAGGAACTGTTGAAAGAACCGAATTTGAAGAAGGTTACGAAAACTTTAAATTAGGTGCTTTAGTTCACGATGCAAGAATTGAAAAGGGTTTAACTCAAGAGCAACTTGCAGTTAAATGTGGAACTAACAAATCTTACATTTCAAAAGTTGAAAATAACGTCAAAGATGTAAGAATTTCTACTTTACAAAGAATAATAGAAGTTGGACTTGGTGGAAGATTAAACTTATCCGTAACATTGTAAAAAAACCTCGCACAACAGCGGTTTGGCGCAATTGGGGTTTTAGGCATACTTTAAAGTTGGTTTTGTACTTGCAAGTTCGGTCTTTAATTTATACATTTGGATAACCAAATTCCCAACTGACGCCAAGCCACGAGACGTTGTGCGACACTTTCGAGCGTGTATCGTCCTAAAATAGGTTGACTAAAAATTAAACACTTTTAGTACCTATGGAAACACCAACAAATCAAGACTGCCGAAAAAATGGCT
>NZ_JAYSSZ010000048.1:0-5510 GCF_043720215.1 Flavobacterium sp.
GCTTCATAATATTTTGTAATTTTATCTACTTTAGGCACTTGCTCATTAAACATCCCTTCAACAAGTAAAACTGATAAAAATGATTTTGGGTTACCTTCAATATATTTGTAGTTGTAGCTTGTAAATTCGTCTTGAAATTTAGAATAATCTTTTCTAAGCTTATTCATTGTAACAGTATCATTTTTTTGAGAAGCTGCTTGCATTATTGGCATATTTGTGTTTTGAAAAGCCATCATTCTTTTCTGAATTTTCATCATTTCAACATTATATTTACCCAACTCATCATTGTTGAATGTTCCTGTAACCTTTGCAATTGCAATACTATCTTTATTAATTACTGCATCGATGTTTCCTTTCTCAACAACAACTATAAATCCTCCTTGAGTTTTGTCAAAACGAACACTGTGAATCTCAGGTTCTTCAGCTTTACCTTCAAAAGTAAATTTACCATCTTTAACTTGAACTGTATCAACAGTTAATAAACCAGTAGCAGTCGATTTGTTTTGCTTTTCTAAGAAAACATTTGTTCCGTCAGCTAATCCTTTTATTTCTCCCGAAATCTTGAACCCATTTCCTATAATTCCGTTGCATGACATTACAACAGCAGAAAGAGCAATTAAAATTAATTTTTTCATTGTTTTTATATTATTTTGAGTGCAAAAATAGATTTTTTTCTCTTTATTAGTAACTATTTTTGTTATTTTGTTGTTAATATTTTTTAACAACAAAAGTAGTGCTACAAAATAAGTTTAAACCCAATTCTAAATCTTTCAAAAATACTTTTTGTGTTTTTAATGAAGTTGAAGTTCAGATTGTAGAAAATCTAATTCCTAACTATAAAAGCGAAGCTGGAAGTCATTATTTTTATACCGAAACAGGAATGTATCGTTTATCCAATCATTGGGGAAGATTAGCTAATAGTAAATGGAGATTGATTGCTCTTGAACCTGAATCTGCATCAAAAACTAAATTAGGTTTTGCAAAATGGGACGATTTTTACCCAGATAATGATTTTGAAAACTTATACTATTTAGAAGCTGATTTCAATAAGCAAACAATAATGTATCAGCATAAGAATAATCCAAAGTATGATAAAAATGAGGTTTTAAGAAATTCAGTAGAAACGGCAAAAAGAATAAAACAAGCAAGAAATATACTAACTTTGACTAATTGGGCAAAACATTTTAGTAATGAAAACATTGATGAGTTAAGAAAAAAAATTGTCAATGAATTAATTTTCGCCAATACGAGTTTAGAAGAAATAAAACGAAATCTATCATGAGTAGAAATACCGAAAAGAATATCAAAAAGCACAACGATAAGTTGCATAAAGCTCAGGATAAAGTAAAACAAGCTAAAGTAGATCGTGCTGAAAAACTAAAAGCGATTGTTAGAAAGTTTAATGAGTCAAAAGACTAGCAATTCTTTTAACTAAAAATTAATAAACGTTTCATAAGTCTAAAAAGAATTTGTATTACTTTTAAACTATGTACAAGGAACACAAAAAAGGTTTTTTTTTCAAGCAATACGAAGCCCCATTTCAATCTCCGTTTGATAAACTTTTTTCTATTTTCAAAGAGTTAATTACACACACTTCTGGAGATTTTGACGAGGCCATAAGTTGGTTACGCGAACTTGATGTCGAATACAAATTAACAACTCCAGAATATACGATTGATGATTTTATTGAAGATTTAAAGAAAAAAGGATATATTCGAGAAGAGCTTAAAGAAGATGGAACAACAGGAACTGGAATTACTGCTAAAACGGAACGAGCTATTCGTCAAAGCGCCTTAGATCAAATTTTTGGAAACATTAAAAAATCAGGAACTGGAAATCATAAAACGAAACAATCAGGAAGCGGTGATGAGCATACTGGAGAGTTAAGAGAGTTTCAGTTTGGAGATGGTTTAGAACGAATTTCTTTGACAGAAAGCCTGAAAAATGCACAAATAAATAATGGTGTTGATGATTTTATGCTTACCGAACAAGATTTGGTTGTAGAAGAAACGCAATTTAAAGCTCAGATGAGTACTGTTTTAATGATTGATATTTCTCACAGCATGATACTTTATGGAGAAGATCGTATCACACCAGCAAAGAAAGTTGCGATGGCACTTGCCGAATTAATTACAACTAGATATCCTAAAGACACACTTGATATTTTAGTTTTTGGTAATGATGCTTGGACAATTCCAATTCGGGATTTGCCTTATTTAAAAGTAGGTCCATATCATACAAATACTGTAGCGGGATTACAACTGGCAATGGATTTACTTCGACGAAAACGCAACACCAACAAACAAATCTTTATGATTACCGATGGAAAACCAAGTTGTGTCCGCGAAAAAAACGGAGAATATTATATGAATAGTAATGGCCTTGACGAATATATTGTAGACAAATGTTATAATCAGGCACAACAAGCACGAAAATTACATATTCCAATTACAACTTTTATGATTGCAAATGATCCTTATTTACAAAAATTTGTCAATCGATTTACAGAAGCCAACCAAGGCAAAGCATTTTATACTGGACTAAAAGGTTTAGGTGAAATGATTTTTGAAGATTACGAAACAAATAGAAAAAAGAGAGTAAAATAGAATTTTAATATTAAGGTAATATAATTAAAAACTGTAAAAATTCTATAGTCTAAAACAAAAAACAAAAAATGACAAATATAAAAACACTTGGCGAACTCAAGGCATCAGGATATAAAAGCCAAAGTATTAAAGATGAATTGCGTAACAATCTTCGAGAAAAAATAAAATCAGGAAAGCCAGTCTTTGAAGGAGTTTATGGTTTCGAAAATACTGTAATTCCAGAATTAGAACGTGCTATTCTTTCCCGTCATAATATTAATTTATTAGGACTCCGTGGTCAAGCTAAAACGAGATTGGCTAGAAAAATGATCGAATTATTAGATGAATACATACCTGTTGTGTCTGGTTCCGAAATTAATGACGATCCATTAAATCCAATTTCTCGTTTTTCTAAAGATATAATTAAAGAAAAAGGAGATGCCACCCCAATAGAATGGATGCATAGAAGTGAACGTTTTTTCGAAAAACTCGCTACACCAGATGTTACTGTAGCTGATTTAATAGGTGATGTTGATCCCATAAAAGCATCAAATTTAAAACTGTCTTATGCTGATGAGCGTGTAATTCATTTTGGTATGATTCCACGTGCTAATCGTTGCATATTTGTGATTAATGAATTACCTGATTTACAGGCTCGAATTCAAGTTTCGTTATTCAATATTTTGCAAGAAGGTGATATTCAAATTCGAGGATTTAAACTCAGGATGCCACTTGATATGCAATTTATATTTACAGCAAATCCTGAAGATTATACCAATCGTGGTAGTATTGTTACTCCTTTGAAAGATAGAATAGGATCACAAATCCTAACACATTACCCAGAAAGTATCGAGATTGCAAGGAGGATAACACACCAAGAATCTAAATTAGATAAAGTACAATCTGATTTGGTTTACGTTCCCTCTTTAGCTAAAGATTTGTTAGAGCAAATAAGTTTTGAAGCTCGTGAAAGCGAATATATTGATAACAAAAGTGGTGTTTCTGCTCGATTAAGTATTACTGCTTACGAAAATTTGTTAAGCACAGCAGAACGACGTGCCTTGAAATCTGGTTCTGATAAAACAACCTTACGACTGTCAGATTTTATGGGAATTATTCCATCAATTACCGGTAAAGTAGAATTGGTTTATGAAGGAGAGCAAGAAGGTTCGGCAGTAGTGGCGCAACATCTTATTGGAGATGCCATTCATACTTTCTTTCCCGCTTTTTTTCCAAAAATAGAGAAGTTAGAACGTGCTGATGCCAAAAATGAATATACTGAATTGGTAGAATGGTTTTTTACAGAAAGTGGTTTCGAATTATTAGATGATTGCTCGGATGAAGAATACCAATCAATTCTTGATAACGTAAAGCCTTTAGAAAATTTGATTCAAAAATACCAACCAGAATTGGTAAAAGAAGACAGAAATTTCATGAAAGAATTTATCCTTTGGGCATTGGTCGAATATGATAAATTAAGTAAAGATCGTTTCGAAAATGGTTACCAATTTAAGGATATGTATGGAAGCTATATTAGTAAATTATAAACTAGGCACTTCTAAAAAGAATTAAATTTATTGTTAACAAAAAAGGGTTTAGAAAATTTTCTAAACCCTTTTTTATTACTCGTTATCTGGTTTGAGATTAAATAATGCAAAATTCTTGCATTTTTTCTCGTAAGCCTTAAACGAAATATCACTTGGGTTTGTGATAGAACTTTTTAGTGTGATTTTGTCACCAATTTTAAAGTTAGAAACAACCATCTTATAATCTAACAAATATTCTCCACAAAAGAAGTTTCCGTTTTCATCTTGCTCTATAAGTCCTGTAAAAAGACCTTTTTTTTCTAATGATTTTGTCATAATAAAATTCAATATAATAATTGCAAAGGTACTATTAATCTTGTCAAAACAATGAATTTATAAAAATGAAGTTTTTATATAATTAAGTTTATGTGATTTTTTCACAAGATTTAATCAATGATTATTAATGTTATCTCTAAATCATTGGTTAAGAGGTATTTTATTCTATTGCTTTAATGCACAAATAGCGCAATAAATATTTCTATTGCAATAAGTATAATGACTACCCATTCTAGACGAGAACTTTCTCGAACGTTTAATACATCAGTAAATAATTTCAGATTGTCTTCTACAATTTGCAATCGATAATCTAAATCTTTAAAACGAGTATTAATATCAAAATTGGTCTTCAGTTGCCGATTTAAAAAATCAAGTTGCTCATCGTCCCAAACCAGATTAGGGTCGTCTAAAATATAAAGATTGTCTACAATACTATTTTTTACGTTGAGTACTTTTCCTATGTATTTTAGCAAATTAACTTTAGAAATACTTAGTCTGCCACGTTTTTCTAACTCAAGAATATACACTTTTGAAGAAGTGATCAATTGGTCTGTTAGCATTTCATAATACTCTAAAGCGACAGATTGTCCCACGCTGAGCATAACAATTCGCAATGTCGATGGACTAATTTTAGGAACAGTTACAAAATCATTTTTTATAATTGGTTTTGTTATATTCTCGTTTGTTTCTATTTTGTATTCTTCAAATAAATCTAGATCAACCGCTATGGTTGCGTAGTTATTTACAAAACCAATAAACTCACTTTTTTCTATGGTGTTATAGTTCGCAAAAACAACAACACCATAATCAAAAATATACAAATACCGATTATCATTTAAAACATAAAAAATTTCAGTTGTTGTTCCAGAATAAGCTTCCGTTTTAAACTCTGATCTAAATTTTTTGATATTGAAAGCTTCCGCTATTTGTATAGCTTCAATTCTAATTTGCATTTTGTAAATTTTAGTAAATTTTAGTAAAAATTAAAACATAAAGTTAATAATTTTTACTAAATTTTAGTAAATTTTAGTAAAAATTAAAACATAAAGTTAATAATTTTTAC
>NZ_JAYSSZ010000049.1:0-16042 GCF_043720215.1 Flavobacterium sp.
CTATTTGTGTAAATTAGTGGAATTTGTGTTTAAATTTTACTACTTCAACAATTCAAAATACCTATCAGGATAATCAGAAATTAAACCATCAACTTTAAGATCTATGAGTTGTTTCATATCGCTAATTTGGTTTACTGTCCAAGGAATTACTTTTATCTTTTTTTTATGTAAATACTGAACGTTTTCTTTCTTTAAAAGAATAAATTCAGGACTGTATACATTAGGTTTAAAGCCTAATAATTTTAAATTTTCTTGAACCGAAAGTGTGTTCTCGACTAATAAAACAGTTTTTACTTTGGCTTTTATTTTATGTA
Organism: Flavobacterium sp.; assembly: GCF_043720215.1. Taxonomy (GTDB): domain Bacteria; phylum Bacteroidota; class Bacteroidia; order Flavobacteriales; family Flavobacteriaceae; genus Flavobacterium. Next base: position 315 of record NZ_JAYSSZ010000049.1, read on the forward strand.
AATACTGTAAAGTTCTAACATCAAAGGACTGAATAAAAACTCGATTTAGAATTTTTCTATCATATAAGACTTTCAACAATAAATCGACAAACTCTTTTGGTTTTGGATGAAAAATTCCGTCACCTTCTTTAGCACTTTTTGTTTCAATATTATAATAAATAGTTTTACTTGGATATTTTCTTTTGATGTAGTTTTCTACACTGTCAATCACTTCAGATAAAAGAGGTTTGTAAGTTTTTATCTTTGTTTGAGTTAAAAAACGAGGATGAATTTTTGATCCACAATCACATTTTTTAATCTCATTATATTTAATTTTATATAAATTATATGATTTCTCATTTGCTTCTGTAATTTCATTTCCATTAGTATCCAAGCATATTTCATGTGATAAAAAAGGTTCATGAGATAACAAAACCTGATTATCTGCAGATATAACAACATCGAGTTCTAAAGTTGTAACACCAATTTCTATAGCTTTTTTCATAGCTTCTATAGAGTTTTCTGGCAACAGACCACGACAACCACGATGTCCTTGAATATCAAAATTTTGTGAAAAAGAATTTAATGCAAAAAATAAAAAAAGAGTTACTAATTTTTTCATTTTTTTAAACTAATTTCAAATTTTCAATCAAATAATCAATATCTTCTTTGGTATTGTAATGACTAAAAGAAACTCTTAAAGATGGTTTTTCCAAATCTTCATCACTCAAAAACTCTGACAAAACATGAGAAGGTTTGGTACTTCCTGACTGACAAGCGCTTCCTCTCGAAACAGCAATACCTTTCATATCTAGGTTAAACAAAATCATAGCAGTTTTATCGGAAGAAAAGGGTAAAATAAAATTTAAAACATTATAAAAAGTATGTTCTGTATTTCCATTAAATTTTACTCCAGGAATATGTTTATTTAATTCTAAAATGGTGTAATTTTTTAAATCCGTAATGTGTTTTTCGTCATCAATAAGTGAACTATAAGCAATTTCTAATGCTTTTGCTTGTCCTACAATATTATGAACACATTCGGTTCCCGCTCGAAGTCCTTTTTCTTGTTCACCTCCTAATAAAATAGGATTTAAGACAATTCCTTTTCTTATAAAAGCAAATCCTATTCCTTTTGGACCATGAAATTTGTGTGCACTAGCAACTAGAAAATCTATAGGAGTTTCTTGCAAGTCGAAAGTAACTTTTCCCATAGATTGCACAGTATCTGTATGAAAATAGGCATGATGTTGTTTGCAAATTTTAGCAACTCTTTCAATGTTTAGAACAGTTCCTATTTCGTTATTGATATGCATCAAACTTACTAGTGTTTTGTCAGCAGTTGCTAGCAAATCTGTAAGATGTATAATGTCTACTTCTCCCGAAGGCAATATATTTACATATTCTACTTCGATTCCGTATTGTTCTTGAAGTATTTGAACTGTATGTAGAACGGCATGATGCTCTATTTTGCTGGTAATAATTTTATTTATTTTCAAATCTCTAATACTGGATTGAATTATAAAATTATTCGCTTCAGTTCCACAAGAAGTAAATATTATTTCTTGTGCAGAACAGTTCAAGCTTTTTGCAATACTTTTTCTAGAAAGTTCAATTAAATTTCTAGAATTTCGACCTAAAAAGTGTGTTGAAGAAGGATTTCCATAATCTTCAGTTAGAACTCTAGTCATTTCTGTAACTACTTCAGGGTGCAAAGCAGTTGTTGCGGCGTTATCTAAATATACTTTTTTCATACGTCGACAAATATACAAATTTTAAATATTTTTTGATATAGATTTGTATGCTGGTAAGATTAATATAATTATTAAAATATTTCTTTTGAAAAAAATCCTTCTACTTTCTGATACTCATAGTCATATGGATGATACTATTTTAAAATATGTTGACTTGTCTGACGAAGTTTGGCATGCAGGAGATATTGGTAATCTTGATGTAACTGATGTTTTACAAAAACACAAAACATTACGTGCTGTCTTTGGAAATATTGACGATGACAAAGCAAGGATTGAATTTCCATTACACAACCGTTTTATATGTGAAGGAGTTGATGTTTGGATAACACATATTGGCGGTTATCCGGGGAAATATAATCTGAATATTAGACAAGAGTTACAAAATAATCCTCCTAAATTATTTATCTGCGGACATTCTCATATACTAAAAGTACAATTTGATAAAAAACTAAACTTATTACATATGAATCCTGGGGCTTGTGGTAAAAGTGGTTTTCATACCATAAGGACAATGCTTCGATTTGTAATTGATGGGGATCAAATAAAAGATTTAGAAATTATAGAATTAGGGAATAAGTAGTCTAGTATGTATTCACATTAATAATTATCGTAGTCCCTTTATTAATTCTAGATTTTATTTTCATATCTCCTTGCATGTTTTTTATTCTTGCACGAATTTGAGTAATTCCAAATCCATTATTTGTTTTACGACTAGTATTTTTAGTATTAAAACCAATACCATTATCTTCAATTATTATATGTAAATTATTGTCAAATTCTTCGAGAGTTAATTTAGATTTTGAGGCTTTACTATGCTTCATCACATTGTTTAAAAGCTCAGAAACTATAAAAAATATTTTTGTTTCAAACTCAGCATGATATCTTCTCTCTTTATCTAATTTTGAAATAAATTTGAAATTTAAAAGTGTGTTTGTGTTGTTCTCACAAAGATCTTTTAGTGCAAATTGTAAACCAAATTTCACCAGTAGAGGAGGGACAAGTTCGTGTGACAAATCTCTGACTCTGTCATGAGCGTCTTTTAATAAAGCTCGTGTTTTTTTTAAATCTGTAACTTGTTCTTTCGTTAGGCTATTTTCAAAAGCCGATAAATGTAATCCTACCGATGATAGAACTGCGCTCACATGATCATGTAAAACAGCCGATATTTTATTTCTTTCCTCATCTTGACCATCAAGGGTAGCACTAATAATTTTGTATTGCAGCTTATTATCTATATCCTTTAATTTGTTTTTTTGCTTTAGTAATAAATTTTGATAATAAAAATAAAAGATAAAACCAGCCAGAATAAATAAAGAGGCAAATAATAACAATAATTTTTGATTTTTGTCTTGCTTATTATTTATGTGTTTTTCTTTTTCTTTAAATTCATGTTCAACTTTATTTATAGCATATTTTGTTTCTAGTTCTTGATTAACACTATTTAATTTCCCTTTTAAAATTTCATCAGAGAATTCTAAATATTTATTATTGTAATCGTAAGCTTTTTTATAATCCCCCATTTTTTCATATGCATAAGATATATTCAAATAAGCTTGAGATATTGCAATTGGGTTTTCATTATTTGGAAACATATTTATAATGTCAAGGAATTCTAGTTCACCTTTTTTATAGTCTTCATTAACTGTCATGTAATAAATACCCAGATTATTTTTGGCTGATGATATATTGGCTTTATTATTTATTTTCAAAGCAATCTCGTACGAACTGTCAAGATGTTTTTTAGCATTTTTATAATCTCTTTTTGAAAGATAATAGCTGTAAAAATTATTTTGATTATTTTGTTTTTCGAGTAAGTCTTTAGTATTCCTAGTATAGAAAGCAACTTTATATAAATAATATTTAGCACTATCTGATTCAGTTTCAGAGTGAATTTTAAAAAGTCCTTGATTTACTTTACTTAACAAGGTTTTGTTGTTTAATTTTAGCGCTATTTTATTCGCTTTATTTAAATATTTTTTGGCTTTGGTATATTCAAAAATGACACCGTTAAGATTACCAATTGCTCTATAAATTAGTACTTGTTTATCTAATAAGTTATTTGACTCAGCAATATTTCTTGCTTCATATAGAACTTTTAATGCGTTTTCAACATCATTAAATTGTCTATATAATTCCGATTTTTGAATCATAATATCACAATAGGCAGAATATTTTTTATTTTCTAAATAGTAATCTGATTTTTTTCGAGTATAGTTCAATGCTTTTATTGCATTGGTTTTTTCTAAATAATAAGATACAGAATCTGTTTTGGTTTTCGTAGTTTGAAAACCAAAACAGAACTGATTAGTAATTATAAATAATGGTACTAATGTTTTATTTATGAGTGATTTAAAACCCAATGTTAACAACAGGTTTCTTAATTATAACCCCAGATTTTTGATGTTGTTCAAAATTAGTTATAAGTGATTTGTTTAAAATTGCAGCTGTCTCTTTAAAAGGTATAAAGGTTGTTGAAGGCTGGGTTTCTCCAGGATTTAACTTAATGGCAATTGTATAAATACCGTTAGATTCTGTAAAATCGTAATTACAATTATCAGGAATTTGAAAAGTAATATCAAAATCATTAGCATTTACTTCATCAAAAGTGAATAATCCTAGCATGTCGTAGGTCATAGTGTTTGGTTTTTATTGGTTAATTTTCTATTAAGTTATGTTTTGTTGCAAAAACTACTAATCCGATAGAGCTTTTTACATTTAGTTTTTTCATTAAGTTTTTTCGATGTGTTTCGACTGTATTTACGCTTATGTTTAGCATTTCGCCAATATCTCTGCCACTTTTTTCGTGGCAAATAAAATTTAATATCTCTAATTCTCTACCTGTAATACTTGATATGAGATCTTCAGTATTCAAAACTTGATTTTGTTGGTTGCTATTTCCAGTATAAAGATTAAAAATTTTATCTTTTATAACATCCGAAAAATATTGATTACCGTAAGCAACAGTGTTTATGGCATCTACTATATTTTCTCCTGCACATTGCTTAGTCAAATAACCACTTGCTCCTAATTTTATAACTTCTTTTATTAGTTTGGCATCATCATAACTTGATAAGATTATTACTTTACAAGGAAATCCAGCCTCATTCATTTCTCTTAATACTTGTATACCATCTTTTTCTGGCATATTAATATCCATAACTAAGACATCAGCTTTATTTCTAATTACTCTATCTAGTAATCCTTCTCCGTTTAGCGAAAATCCTACGACTTCAAAATCGGAATTGGTTTTTAGCACAGCAAGTATACCATCAATAAGAACTTGATGATCATCTGCTAAATGTATTTTTATTTTGTTTTCCATCATGATTATTCTGTTTTCAAATATATAAGATTATAAATTTACATAAAATACCCATAATTAATGATTTTTATCTAACTGAATTTAGTTAGATAAAAATGTATTATTTTTCTATGTTGCTAAAAATCAGCATAACAAAAAATCCGTCTCAATTTCTTGAAACGGATTTTTCTCGCACTAATAAACTAAGATGAAAGGTTTACCTCAATCGATCCACAGATTTTACGAGATCCTCGTCCTTCTTGATGGCTCTATTGGCCAAAACCAATAAAAAGATAGCAACAATAGGAATAAACATCCCAATACCCTTCTCCGAAACAATAGTTTCTCCAGATACTGTTAGTGTACGATACACAAATAATCCTAGTAAAATTAAGTTCAATATTATATTCAATCTGTTCATAACAAATTGTTGTTGTCTTTTTTTAAATGAAAGTAAACTCAGTAATGATAGAGTAGAACTTAATCCAAATAATATGGTATATACTATGCTAGTCATAAAATATACAGTTTCTCCGTTATCTAATTTCCATAAATGAAAAACAAAGGGAAGTGCTCCAGTTATTATGAAGGCAAGTAGCAAAAATATACTTTGTATTCTCTGAATCATTCTAACAATTAAATTATAATGACAAAAATATATTTTCTTTTTATAAAAAACTATTGTTTACTCAAATAAAATATGTAATATTGCAGTAACAATCCGTAAGAACTTCATACTTCGGAAAATAAGATTCAAAAAAATCACGTATTACATTTTTTACCCAAATAATTAATTCACACATCATTTTATGTTTGATATTTCTGTCTTAAAAGAAATGAAGCTCACAGAGCTACAAGAAATTGCTAAAATTGCTAAAATTGCTAAGTTCAAAACACTAAAAAAAGAAGAATTGGTATATCAAATTCTTGATTATCAAGCAGCAAATCCTGAAAAAATTAGTCCGAAAGAAGAGATTGTTCCAGTTTTAGAAGAAAAAACAAAAAGAGCAAGAATAATTGATTCTAAAGTGATTAAACCAATTATTAGTAAAATAAAAGCAGCACCAGTAATTCCCCAACAAGAAATTACTTTTGAAGAACCTAAAATTATTGAGAAAAAAGAAGATATAGTTGAAGCTCCAAATAAAACGCAACAACGCCCACCAAAAGTTATTCGTTTTACAAAAGACGAGAATAACGTTACAAAAGTTGATAATTCTCATAGAAATAAAAAAAATGTAAAACCAATTATCACTACTGTAACTGCTGAAGACTCGAGCGATAGCGAACAGACAACGCAAACAGAAGTAAAAATTGAAGTTAAAGTAGAAGGGGAGCAACCGGTAAAGTCAGTAAACCCAAATCAACAAAATAACAATCCAAACGCAAAGCATAAAAAAAATAATAATTTCAGAGAATCAGACTATGAGTTCGAAGGAATTATAGAAAGTGAAGGTGTTCTAGAAATGATGCCAGATGGTTATGGTTTCCTTCGCTCTTCAGATTATAATTATTTAGCTTCTCCAGATGATATTTATTTATCAACCTCACAAATTAGATTATTCGGTCTAAAAACGGGAGATACTGTAAAAGGTGTAGTTCGCCCACCAAAAGAAGGAGAGAAATTTTTTCCTCTGGTAAAGGTTTTAAAAATTAACGGACATGACCCACAAGTGGTTCGTGATAGAGTTTCGTTTGAACATTTGACACCTGTTTTTCCAACAGAAAAATTTCGTTTAGCCGAAAAAGGAAGCTCAATATCTACTCGTATTATCGATTTATTTTCCCCAATAGGAAAAGGTCAACGTGGTATGATTGTAGCACAACCTAAAACCGGTAAAACCATGTTGCTAAAGGATATTGCAAATGCAATTGCAGCAAATCATCCAGAAGTATATTTAATAGTTTTATTAATAGATGAGCGACCTGAAGAAGTAACAGATATGCAACGTAGTGTTCGTGGAGAAGTAGTTGCTTCTACATTTGATAGAGAGCCACAGGAGCACGTAAAAATTGCTAATATTGTCCTTGAAAAAGCAAAACGATTGGTCGAATGTGGTCATGATGTTGTCATCTTATTAGATTCTATTACACGTTTGGCAAGAGCTTACAATACAGTGCAACCAGCTTCTGGAAAAGTATTAAGTGGTGGTGTAGATGCCAATGCTTTACAAAAACCAAAACGTTTCTTTGGAGCAGCTCGTAATGTAGAAAATGGTGGTTCGTTAAGTATTATTGCTACTGCACTTACAGAAACTGGATCAAAAATGGACGAAGTGATTTTCGAAGAATTTAAAGGAACTGGTAATATGGAATTGCAATTAGATCGTAAGATTGCTAATCGTCGTATTTTCCCAGCAATCGATTTAACATCATCAAGTACACGTCGTGATGATTTATTATTAGATGAAAAAACCATTCAACGAATGTGGATTATGCGTAAATACCTTGCTGATATGAATCCTGTAGAAGCAATGGAATTTATAAACGACCGATTCAAGAAAACAAGAAATAACGAAGAATTTTTAATCTCTATGAATGATTAGAAATTAATAGTATTACATAATAATGAAAAAAGGCTCACTAATGAATTCAAAATTCTTGGTGAGCTTTAAATTTTTAGCAAACTTTATGTCAAAAAATTAGAAAATAATTGTAATACTACTTTTCTAAACGTATTTTTGGACTTTGAATAAAAAATATGCAAAAATACATCAGCCAACTTAACGAAGCGCAACAAGCACCTGTCTTGCAAAAAGATGGACCAATGATTGTTATTGCTGGAGCAGGCTCAGGAAAAACACGTGTACTTACAGTTAGAATAGCCAATTTGATGAGTCAAGGTGTTGATGCGTTTAATATTCTAGCACTCACATTTACAAATAAAGCAGCACGTGAAATGAAAAAACGTATTGCCGATATTGTAGGAAATGCCGAAGCCAAAAACCTTTGGATGGGAACCTTCCACTCCGTTTTTGCCAGAATTCTTCGTTCGGAAGCAGATAAATTAGGTTATCCATCTAATTTCACGATTTATGATGCCCAAGATTCGGTAAGATTAATTGGTGCGATTATCAAAGAAATGCAATTAGACAAAGATATTTACAAACCAAAACAGGTTTTTAGTAAAATATCATCTTATAAAAACAGTTTAATTACGGTAAAAGCCTACTTCAATAATCCAGAATTGCAAGAATCCGATGCGATGGCAAAAAAACCTCGTTTGGGTGAAATTTATCAGAATTATGTCGAAAGATGTTTTAAAGCTGGTGCGATGGATTTTGATGATTTATTATTAAAAACCAATGAATTACTGACTCGTTTTCCTGAAGTTCTCATGAAGTATCAGGATCGTTTCAGATATATTTTAGTCGATGAGTACCAAGATACAAACCATTCGCAGTATCTTATTGTTCGGGCATTATCAGACAGATTCCAAAATATTTGTGTTGTTGGAGACGATGCGCAAAGTATTTATGGTTTTCGTGGAGCGAACATTAATAATATTTTAAATTTTCAGAAAGATTACGAAAATGTCAAAATGTTTCGATTGGAGCAAAATTACCGTTCATCAAAAAACATAGTTGAAGCGGCGAATTCTGTTATCGATAAAAATAAAACCAAACTCGACAAAGTCGTTTGGACAGCCAATGATTTTGGTCAAAAAATAAAAGTAAACCGAAGCGTAACTGACAATGATGAAGGTCGTTTTGTAGCAGGAGAAATCTGGACTCAAAAGATGACGAATCAAATGACAAACGGTCAGTTTGCTATTTTGTATCGCACCAACGCGCAATCGCGTGCTATGGAAGATGCTTTGAGAAAACGTGATATTCCGTATCGAATTTATGGTGGATTGTCCTTCTATCAAAGGAAAGAAATAAAAGATGTACTCTGTTATTTGCGTTTGGTTATTAATCCAAAAGACGAAGAAGCACTTATTCGTGTTATTAATTATCCAGCTCGTGGAATTGGAGATACAACTGTCGAAAAGTTAACAATTGCAGCCAATCATTACAAGCGTTCCATTTTTGAAGTGATGGAAGTCATTGATAAAATCGATTTAAAATTAAATTCAGGAACCAAAACAAAGTTGCAAGATTTTGTGACTATGATTAAAAGTTTTCAGGCTATCAATGAAACGCAAGATGCTTTTTACCTTGCAGATCATGTAGCCAAAAAAACTGGATATATTCAGGAACTCAAAAAAGACGGAACGCCAGAAGGTATAGCTCGTATTGAAAATATCGAAGAATTACTAAACGGTATCAAAGATTTTACCGATGGTCAAGTAGAAGTAGATGGCGCTCGTGGTGCCTTATCTGAATTTTTAGAAGATGTGGCGCTGGCAACCGATTTAGACAAAGATACTTCCGATGAAGATCGAGTAGCACTTATGACGATTCACTTAGCAAAAGGGTTAGAATTTCCAACGGTTTTTGTAGTAGGAATGGAAGAAGATTTGTTTCCAAGTGCCATGAGTATGAGTACCAGAAGCGAACTCGAAGAAGAGCGCCGATTGTTTTATGTAGCGTTAACTCGTGCCGAACATCAGGCGTATTTAACCTATGCGCAATCGCGATATCGTTGGGGAAAACTGACTGATAGTGAACCATCACGATTTATAGAAGAAATAGATGGCGAATATTTAGAATATCTCACACCACCTGAAACAAATTACAGGTACAAACCACAAATTGACCATGATATTTTTGGTGATGTAGATAAATCGAAACTAAGATTAGCAAAACCTATAACAGGAACGCCACCAAAATATATTACAGATAATGAACCTAAATCGGATATCAATATTCGCAAACTAAAACCTGTTTCTAGTAATTCAGGTTCTAATAATGCTAATTTATTTGACAACAAATTGGTTGCAGGAAATATAGTGATGCACGAACGCTTCGGAAAAGGAGAAATCTTAAATTTGGAAGGTGCTGGTGCCGATAAAAAAGCGGAGATTAAATTTGAAGTGGGCGGAATTAAAAAGTTGTTGTTACGATTTGCAAAGTTAGATGTGATTGGGTAAAATTTGCACTTTAGTTTTTTAACGAATTATAAATTAAAAAATAAATGAATATGAGTCAATTCATCAAAATATATCCAGACAATCCCAACGAAGCAGCCATCAAAAAAGTAGTGGATGTGCTAAAAAATGGCGGACTCATCATTTATCCAACCGATACCGTGTATGGTTTGGGTTGCGATATTACCAACACTAAAGCCTTAGAGCGAATCGCAAAAATAAAAGGGATTAAGCTCGAAAAAGCCAATTTTTCTTTTGTTTGCCATGATTTGAGCAATATTTCCGATTATGTGAAGCAAATAGATACTTCTACTTTTAAAATTCTGAAACGAGCTTTACCAGGACCATATACTTTTATTCTGCCAGGAAATAATAATTTACCCAAGGAATTCAAGAAGAAAACCACAGTAGGAATTCGTGTTCCTGACAATACTATTGCTTTAGAAATAGTAAAAATGTTAGGAAATCCTATCGTTTCTACTTCGATTCACGATGATGATGATGTAATAGAATATACTACAGATCCCGAACTTATTTTCGAGAAATGGCAAAACCTTGTCGATGTAGTTATCGATGGCGGATATGGTGACAATATAGGATCAACCATTATCGATTTATCAGGTCATGAACCTGAAGTGATTCGTGAAGGAAAAGGAAGTTTAGATATATTGTAAGATTTTATTAAAATTATTGTTTATTGAATAAATAATTATAACTTAGCTTGTCTAATTAAGAAACCTACTTTTGTTTATCGTATATACCATATGCTATTCTTAATACATATTTAATTGGTTATTAAAAAATAATTAGGGATACATTAAGGCAGGTCTTACGACCTGCTTTTTAATTTTTGTAATATTTATTTTTTCTGATAAAATACTCCAAAACAATAGATTTTAATTTATAATACATATCAGATTGTATAATATCACGTTTTCCTAAAAACTTAAATAGAAAATAATAAAAATAAACATGAGCTTTTAAAACAACCCAAAAATGCGTAAACTTTCCTTGTATTAAAAAACGAATTGCTGCAATTCCGTCTAAGCTCATTCTTATAAAAAGAATAGGAATTAATTTATTTGTTGGAAGGTTTTTAGTCAACATCCACAAAGAATTCCTGAAATTTAGAAATTTTTTTTTAGGATTTTCGGTATTCAAAGCGACTCCACCTACGTGATAAATGATCGATTGTCCACAATATTTTACAATATAACCTTTTTTAAATACCTGATCAAAAGCGCTTTAAGTAATTTAAAATTTTAAAATTTCATATCCACTTATAAAACATCTCAATAAGCATTCTAAATTCATTCTCGTCCTTAAGCAAATTCTTGTCAAAGTGAGTGTAAAGAGTTAAAATGGATTATAAGTTAAATAAACCTATTTTGTCATTTTTTGTATCTATTATTAGTAACTTATTATCAACTAATTTAGTGTAGTAGTCGTAAAAAATATATCTGTGGTCTTTTCCTTCATTAATTAAAATATTATTTTGAACATTTTCTTGATTGTCCATCTTTATGATTTGAATTGTATCTGACTCACGATCCCGGTAGATTAATAATAAATTTTCATCATTAAAATAAGTTTTTAATCGACTAAACATATAAAAATCATCCCTTGCTATTAATTCAATTTTATAGTTGAAAGAAATTACTTTTTTTAATTCTAACTTATTTGTATTTAAGTCATAAGTAAAAATCACAAAATTTTGGTAATCAAATATACTAGCAACATTGATATATCCAGATCTAATAAAATTAAACTGCTGGGCAACAATTATTAATTTATTATTACTTTTTTTATACATTGAATGTATGTGATAGCTCAAATTGTTTTTAGTATCTTTATAAAATTCTTTGACATCAATTTTAATCGAATCTTTTATTTTTAAATCATCTAGATTATGTTTATTAATGTAAAAACTACTAGTAGATAGTTGTGAGTTGCTCTTGAATCCAAACGTATATAGTTCATTGTCTATTTCTTTTTCGTATAAAGATGCGTAATTATCTTCTTCGGAAAATAATTCTATAGACTTTTTTGGAATAGAATCAGTTCCGAACTTTTTTATTAAAAAATGCTTAGATGATAATTTTTTAGAATCTTTTGACGTTGATCTATAATAATCGCTAAGTATAAGGTGTCCATTGTTTAAAAGTTGAAATCTATTCTTTGTTAAATAGCTTCTATCTGGAAAATAGTTATAAGTATGAATTTTTTTTGATAAGTCTGAACAATCATATACGTTTATTTCTTTAGTACCAATTGGAAACAAAATTTCAGTGGAATAATCTGAAACTTGAGCATATATTTTGGTTTTATCATCAGACAATTCTATGTCAAAATTAGCAAAAAAGTCTAGTTTTAGTGCCCAAAATTTTGCGCCTTTCCATAAAGGATTTTCGGCTAGTGAATATTTTGAAAGTTCTGCACTATCAGGATTGTTTTGTACAAAAGCAAACAATTCTATAGATTTCTTTTCTGTATTAGCTTCTGCTATAAAGTAGGTTACTTTATTGTTTATAATTAAAGATTTTTGATAAAAATTTTCTTTATTCTTAAAAGTATAATTTAATTCTAAATCTGTAAATGAAGACAAATCAAGAGTATACTTTCTTAAAATTAATCTGTTGTTTTTATTTACATAAGTTAAGTAATAATTATTATCGATTTTTCCTAACAAATTAATTTCTTTACGTTTTTCTGGTAATTCACCCCAAATTGGGTTAATTGTTTGAGAATTATTACTAAAGCTATTTAAGATAAAGAACAGTACGATTATTTTTTTCATTTATTAAGATTGTTGTTTTATTAAGAAATGCATTTTTTTTATTGAGTTTACTCATGTATTTTAAGAATATATTCAGTCGTTCTTCTTCATTTCTAGTTTTTTTTGAATGGGAAAACGAGCTATTGTCTATCCAGTTATTTTAGCTAAATGTTTTATGAATCTTCGTAACTAGTTTCTAGAAAAAAAGCTTTTTAGAAAAATGTTAAATAATTTCTATTATTTACTTAGAAGTTTTTTTCATTTCTTTTTCAATCATATCATAAAATTCATCTATTTTAGGAAGTACAACAATACGAGTTCTTCTGTTAGTTGATTTATTTTCAATTGAATTGTTTTCTACAAGTGGAATAAATTCTCCTCTACCAGCGGCAATTAATTGTTTCGGATTTACATTATGATCCTTAATTAATACGCGAATAATTGCAGTAGATCGCTTTACACTCAAATCCCAATTGTCTATTAATACAGAATTTCCAGAAAAAGGAACGTTGTCTGTATGCCCTTCAACCATACATTCAAAAGTAGGTTTGTCATTAACAACTTTTGCTACTTTACCCAAAATTTCCTTAGCTCTATCACTTACTATATAACTACCACTTTTAAACATTAATTTATCGGCAATCGAAATAAATACGACTCCTTTTTCAACATTTATCTCAATATCTGGATCAGAAATTCCAACAGAACTTTTTAGACTAGTTACCAATGCTAATGTAACAGAATCTTTTTTAGTCAGAGCGTCTTGCATTCTGCTAATTTTTAAATCTTTCTCTTTGATTGTTTCTAAAGCTTTTTCAATGTTTTGAGCACCTTTAGTAGAGAGAGTTGTCATATTCCCAATGTTATTAATCAAATCAGAATTGTTCTTTTTTAAATTGTCATTCTGATCCTTTAAACTAAGGTATGAAGCATTTATCCCTGATTTTTCTTCAAGACAGGTATTCAACTTAAAAGTTGCAGAATTTAATAAATCTTGTACTTCTTTGTTTCTTGCTTCAGATTCTAAAAATTGTTTCTTCGAAACACAAGATGTTGTTAGTAATGAAATAATTGATAATGATATAAAATTTTTTTTCATAATTAATTTATTATTTGTTTATTAAAACTGTTTAAAAAACTTGCCGTTCTTAACGAAATAACGAAAAACAATAGATTTTATTTTATAATATTTTTCAAATTGATTTGTGTCGCGTTTCCTTAAAAATTTAAAGAGGCAAGAATAAAAATAAAAATGTGCTTCTAGCACAACAAAAAAATGTTTTAATTTCCCTTGTGTTAAAAAACGAATTGCTGCAATTCCGTCAAAACTTAATCTGATAAATAATGTAGGAAACAATTGGTTTGTTGGAAGATTTTTAAGCATCATCCACAATGAATTTCTGAAATTCAAAAAAGTTTTTTTAGGGTTTTCTGTACTTAAAGTAGCCCCACCAACATGATAAACAGTCGATTGTCCGCAGTATTTCGCAACATATCCTTTATTAAATGCTCTCCAACATAAATCGATTTCTTCTTGGTGTGCAAAAAAATCGGAATCGAAACCATTTAATTCTCGAAAAACTTCTTTTCTGATAAAAAAACAAGCACCCGAAGCCCAAAATATTTCGGTTGTATCATTATATTGTCCGTTATCTTTTTCGATAGTATCAAAAATTCGTCCACGACAAAAAGGGAAACCATACTTGTCTATAAATCCTCCACCAGCACCAGCGTATTCAAAATATTCTTTGTTTTTAAAGTCAAGAATTTTGGATTGAATTATACTTGTCTTAGGTTCATTTTCAAATAGAGTTATAATAGGTTGCAACCAGTTCTCAGTCACTTCAATATCAGAATTTACTAATGCATAAATTTCTTCTTCAACTTCTAGTAAAGCTTCGTTATATCCTTTTGCATAGCCAAAATTTCCTTTGTTCTGAATGATTTTTATCGTTGGGTAATTAGATTTTACAAACGAAATTGAATAATCACTAGATGCATTGTCTGCTATATAAATAGTAGCTTCAGGGGAATATTCTACAATCGAAGGCAAAAACTTTTCCAACAATTTTTGTCCATTCCAGTTTAATATTACAACAGCTATTTTTTTCAATTATAGTTTACTTTTAAAATTAGGCAATTCATTTTGAAATTGATATTTTTCATTTTCAAAATCCATTTGACAAAAGTAATGATTTAGACCGTTAGTAACCATTAAATATTCGGATTCTAAGACCATGTTGTATCTTGCAATTTGATCGAAAGTATTTTGTGAAATTGCAACTTCTGGAGCTTTACATTCAACGAGTAGAAATAATTTTCCATTAGGCTGAAATACAACAATATCATATCGTTTAGTTAGACTATTTATTTTAATAACTTTTTCGACATTAATATACGATTTTGGATATTTTTTTTCTTCTAATAAAAACCGAACTACATTTTGACGCACCCATTCTTCAGGAGTGAGAATCACAAATTTTTTACGAATTTCATCAAAAATTGAAACTTTATTTTCACTATTTTTGAACCGAAATGTATAAGATGGAAAATTCAATTTTTGCATTTTACAAATCTATTATCAAATAAACGAATTACCAAATAACCAAATCAACATTTTGTGGACGAAGTAGTAAAAATAATTAGCGATATAAAAGCTGGAAATAAAAAACCAATCTATTTTTTAATGGGTGAAGAACCTTATTATATTGATAAATTATCGGAATATATAGAGCATAATATATTGCAAGAACACGAAAGAGATTTTAACCAAACCGTTTTATACGGTCGAGATGTTACGATTGAAGACGTGGTTTCGAATGCAAAACGTTATCCTATGATGGCGGATCGTCAGGTAGTAATTGTAAAAGAAGCTCAGGATTTAAT
>NZ_JAYSSZ010000050.1:0-5490 GCF_043720215.1 Flavobacterium sp.
CATAAACACCATTAGCATTTTTTAAAGCATCTGACAATCTCAAAATTTGTTGTTGCTCGATTGTTTCTTTACCTATAACTGTTGTAGCCTGTGGTAAATCTAACGGTTTTATATTTGTTTTTCCTGCTGTTGGCGATTTTTTATGAGTATTACCATTCACAGTTACTTCGTCAAGAGAGCGGATTTTTTTCTTTTTGACTGTATCGTTTACGACAGAATTAATAGTGTCATTTTGGGATAAAGCCAAATCATTTTGTTGTGAGAAACTTTGTGTAGAAATAAGTACAATTAAAACAAGTAATTTTATAGTTGAATACATTTATTTAGAATAATTTAAAATAATAGTGCAAATATAAAACCAACTTTTTAATTTACAAAGCTTATTTAGACTAAATATTAATAATATTTTTACTCTCTTGATTTTAAGTGTTTTGTGAAAAAAAACCTCGCATTTATTGCAAGGTTTCAGTTGAATGATTTAAAAATTCACTTTTTTCTTTTCATAGGAAATGATTCTTTAGCCTCTTTTCCTTCTTGAAATCCTGAAATTTCAGCTACAATACTATCATTAGTAACTTTAGTATACATTATTTTATTTGGAAAATCATGTTTTGGATTTTCGAAAACCAATTGATTTCCTGTTGAAGAAGTTAAATAAAATGAAGTAGATTCAGATTCGTCCTGATCCTTTACAGAAACAGTATAAAACAAACTATCCTTTTTTTGTTCTAATACAACATTTTCATTAAAAACAGTATCTTTTCCAACAAGTACAAAACTTTTTCCCACAAAAGAACTATCTGTTTTTTTAGTCCAATTTTCAGTAAAATCACTTTCCTTTGTTGTATTCTTCCATTCTCCAAGAAACCAATTTGCTTTTTCTAATTGAGAATATGTTTTACTGATTTCTTTAGTTTCGTTTTTACATGCTGCAAATGCTAAAGCTAAGATTAGTATTGAAAATATTTTTTTCATGGTTGTTTGAATTTGATTAGAATGTAAAGTTATAAAATAATGCTGATCTAGCCCAGATGGAAACGGCATCCTTTTTTTTCGTTTTTTTTGCGGGAAAAAAGATAGAGTGTACAGCTGGAAATAGCTCCTAATAAAAAATCTGAAATTTAAAAATTACAGTTTGCAATCTTTTTTGTAATTTTGCACTCCAAATATAAGGAAAAGAAAATGTTAGATAGATTACAAATAATAAAGCAAAAGTTCGACGAGATATCTGATTTGATTATTCAGCCAGATGTAATTGCAGATCAAAAGCGATATGTAGCTCTAAATCAAGAATACAAAGGACTAAAAGCGCTTGCAGAAAAACGTGACGAATACGTCATTTTGATGGCAAATATCGATGAAGCTAACGAAATAATTACTGACGGAAGCGATGCAGATATGACCGAAATGGCAAAAATGCAACTCGACGAAGCCAAAGAAAGATTACCTGAACTTGAGGAAGAAATAAAATTTTTATTGATTCCTAAAGATCCTGAGGATGCTAAAAACGTAATGGTCGAAGTTCGTGCTGGAACTGGTGGTGACGAGGCATCTATTTTTGCTGGTGATTTGTTCCGTATGTATACTAAATATTGCGAAAATAGAGGTTGGAGGACTTCGGTTGTAGATATGAACGAAGGAACTTCAGGTGGGTTTAAAGAGGTTATTTTTGAAGTTACTGGAGAAGATGTTTACGGAACTTTGAAGTTTGAAGCGGGTGTGCATCGTGTGCAACGTGTTCCTCAGACTGAAACACAAGGTCGTGTACACACATCGGCAGCTACAGTTATGGTTTTACCAGAAGCGGAAGAGTTTGATGTACAGATTGATATGAATGATGTTCGTGTCGATTTTTTCTGTTCTTCAGGACCGGGTGGACAATCGGTAAATACAACAAAATCGGCTGTTCGTCTTACACATATTCCATCGGGATTAGTGGCGCAATGTCAGGATCAGAAATCGCAACACAAAAATAAAGACAAAGCGCTAGGTGTTTTACGTTCTCGTTTGTACGAACAAGAATTAGCTAAAAAACAAGCCGAAGATGCTACAAAACGTACTTCACAAGTAAGTTCGGGTGACCGTTCTGCAAAAATTCGTACTTATAATTATTCTCAAGGTCGTGTAACTGATCACCGAATTGGTTTAGATGTTTTTGATATGGATGGCGTTATGAATGGCAAAATTCAGAAATTTGTTGACGAACTTCAGTTGGTTAACAACATGGAAAAATTGAAAGAATCTGAGATTTTTTAAAGACAAATTACTAAATTTCATTAGCCACTAATTCACAAATTAAATTTAAAAATTTGTGAATTAGTGGCTAAATTATAATAATTTTAACTTTCTTTTCAAGAAAACACAAACTACCAAACTAACTAAATTATGAAGAAAAAAATAATCCTTCTATTTGCATTAACTTACGTGTTAACTACAAAAGCTCAGTCTTATCTAGGCTATTATTACGATAATTATGCCGGAGTGCAAAGTGCTTTATACAATCCTGCCTCTATTGTAGAT
The DNA here is from genome assembly GCF_043720215.1 of Flavobacterium sp. GTDB lineage: Bacteria > Bacteroidota > Bacteroidia > Flavobacteriales > Flavobacteriaceae > Flavobacterium. The sequence continues at coordinate 2,521 of NZ_JAYSSZ010000050.1, forward strand.
TCTCGTTTTAAGACCGATATAAATTTAACCTCTTTTAGCGTAGCTGTAGGCAATGATTATTACGGATTTAGTGTGTCTGACCTTATGAAAGGTGGGGATTATGATTTCGAATTGCAATCTAAAAAATTCTCAAAAAACAGTAATAATTTTATTGTAAATGCTGATGTTATGGGGCCCTCTTTTATGTTTAATATTGCTCCTAAACATTCATTAGCTATTTTTACCCGAGGAAGATCTATTGCAAATGTTAGAAATATTGATGGTGATTTGTTTAACAAATTACGTAGTGATTTTGACACTTCACAAGATTATACCATAAATTCACAAAATTTTTCTATCGTAGGAAATGCTTGGGCAGAATTAGGTATTTCTTATGCTACTATTCTTTTAAATAAAAACCAACATTTTATAAAAGGAGGTTTATCTTTAAAATATCTACAAGGCATTGGAAATGCATATATAAAAGCCAATAACGTATCCCTTGCCTATAACAACAATTCAACAGACCCTAATCTTAATACCCTTACAACAACAGGTAATTTAACTTACGGTGGAAGTCAAGAATTTGAAAATGAAGACTATAAATTTAATCAAAACTCTAATGGTTTTGGGACAGATTTAGGTTTTATTTACGAATACAGACCAAATTACGCTAGTTTTTCGGCAGATGATAAAGATCTAAATAAGTATAAAGTAAGATTTGAATTATCTGTAACCGATATTGGTTCAATCACTTACAAAGACGCAACGCTAAGAACACACAATCTAAACGGAACTAGAACGGAAGCACAATACGAAAATTTAAGTAGTGACGATTACTTAAATACTTTTCCAACCACATACTCTGATGCAAAGAAAACAAGCTTGCCAACAGCTATACACACAAGTATAGATTGGAATTTTTATAAAAAATTCTATCTAAACTTAAACTCAGATATGAGTTTAACAAGCAAAACGGCATTAAACTCAAATTCAATAGAAAATTCAGTATCAATTACACCAAGATATGAAGTAAAATGGTTTAGTTTTTACGTACCACTAAGCTATATGCAATACAGCGATTTTAGAGCTGGTTTTGGGTTCCGTGCTGGACCTCTATTTGTAGGATCAGGTTCTGCAATATCAAACTTAATTTCTGACGAATCGAAAGGGTTAGATGTTCATTTAGGTCTTAAAATCCCTATATATCAAGGAAAGAAAAAAGACAAAGACAACGACGGAATTCTAGATAAATTTGATGATTGTCCTGAAATTGCGGGTCCAATAGAAAATAAAGGTTGCCCTTGGAAAGACACAGACAATGATACTGTTTTAGACAAAGATGATAAATGTCCTACTATCTCTGGACCTTTACAAAACAATGGTTGCCCATATGAAGATACAGACAAAGATGGCACTTTAGATAAAGATGACAATTGTATTAATGAAGCTGGGCCTGCCGAAAACAAAGGTTGTCCTTATTTAGACACAGACAAAGATGGCACTTTAGACAAAGATGATAAATGCCCTACAGTTGCTGGAGAAAAAGATAATTTTGGTTGTCCTTGGTTAGATACTGATGAAGATGGTATACTAGACAAAGATGACAAATGTCCTGCTGTAAAAGGAACCATAGCAAATAATGGTTGTCCTGAGATAAGTGAAGCAGTTATGAAAAAACTGAATGATTATGCTAAAACTATTTTGTTTAATACAGCAAAATCTACTTTCCAACAGCAAACCTATCCAATTTTACAATCTATAACAGCGATTTTAAAAGAATATCCATCGTCTAACTTCTCTTTAGAAGGACATACAGATAGTGATGGTGCTACATTGGCAAATCAAACTTTATCAGAAAACAGAGCAGCTGCCGTTAAAACCTATTTGATTGAAAATGGTATCGACTCTAACAGATTGGTTTCGGTTGGTTTCGGAGAATCTAAACCAATTGCAAAAAACACAACTAAAGTTGGTAAAGCTTTAAACAGAAGGGTCGAAGTTAAATTGACTAAATAATAAAAACAAAGTTTTAAAAATCCTCCGAATACTTTTTCGGGGGATTTTTTTTATAAATTTGCACCACAACACAACAAAATGACTACAGAACAACTAATACAACAAATCAAATTCAAAAAATCCTTTCTTTGTATAGGTTTAGATGTCGATTTAACAAAAATTCCACAACATTTACTCGAGCTCGAAGATCCAATTTTCGAATTCAATAAAGCGATTATAGATGCTACACATGATTTATGTATTTCCTATAAACCCAACACTGCATTTTACGAAGCTTATGGTATAAAAGGTTGGCAATCATTACAAAAAACTATCAATTATATCAATGAAAAGTATCCAGAAATTTTCACTATTGCCGATGCAAAACGTGGCGATATCGGAAATACATCTACAATGTATGCCAAAGCTTTTTTTGAAGATTTAAACTTCGATTCTGTAACAGTTGCACCATATATGGGCAAAGATTCGGTAGAACCATTTTTAGCTTTTAAAAATAAACATACCATTATGTTAGCCTTAACATCTAATGAAGGTGCTTTCGATTTTCAAACATTAAATGTAAATGGTGATGAATTATACAAACAAGTTTTAAAGACTTCAAAAACTTGGAAAAACACTCAAAACTTAATGTACGTTGTAGGTGCAACAAAAGCGGAATATTTTTCTGAAATTAGAAAAATTGTACCCAATAGTTTTTTATTAGTTCCTGGTGTTGGTGCTCAAGGCGGAAATCTTCAAGAAGTTTGTCAATTTGGGATGAACGAGGATATTGGTTTATTAATAAATTCTTCTAGAGGAATTATTTATGCTTCCAATGGATTAGATTTTGCTGAAAAAGCTAGAAAAGAAGCACTCAAAATACAAATGGAAATGAAGGAAATTATAAGCCTAAATACAAGGTCTTAATTTTTATACTTAAAATTTGAAAACACTAACAGACCAACTAGGAACTCAACACACTTTCGAAACTTC
>NZ_JAYSSZ010000051.1:0-2121 GCF_043720215.1 Flavobacterium sp.
CAAATGATTTGTGTGGACACGGAACAAGTATGTCGTCTGTTGCGGCTGCTCCTCGTAATGATAATGGTAAACCAGTTGGTGTTGCTTATAATTCGAATCTAGTTACTTATAGAGCTGCGTCAAATGTTGTTCTTGACGGTTATCATGAGCAAAATGGTGTTAAAAATGCATTTACAGGATTAGCAAATAATACTAAAGTAAAAATAATTTCAATGTCTATGGGTCACATTTTTTCTGTAGGAAAAATTGAAGACGGAATAAAATATGCCTACAGTAAAGGAAAATTAATTTTTTGTGCAGGAGGAACTTCAACAGATTTTACAACTTTTGTGGGTGTTATTTTTCCTGCTTGGATGTCTGAAACAGTTGCGGTTACAGGAATAAAAGAAGCTTCAACTTACCAAGCTTGTGATGTATGTCATACTGGTGGGAAAATTGATTTTACCATAATGATGCAAAAATCAGGAACAGGAAATACTGTACCAGTAAATAGTTATAATGAGGGTCAAGGAGATTATGTAGGTGGTTCTTCGGTTGCGACTGCGACGACTGCAGGTATTGCGGCTTTAGTGTGGTCTAAGTATCCAACATGGACACGTGATCAAGTTTTAACCAAAATGCGAAAATCTTCACATTTATATCCTACCAAACATTCTGAATTTGGATATGGAATGATTGATGCTTCGTTAGCAGTTCAATAAAAATTATGAACGAAAAACTCCTTAATTTATTAAGGAGTTTTTTTTATGCTAAAAATTTAGCTTTTAATTCTTCAGATGGAATCATACAAGATTCTTGTTTGCCATACCATTTGTAACGATTTGTAGCGATATAATCATATAGAATATCCCTTAAGCCCGACGGAATTATTTTTAAAAGTGTTCCGAATGTTAAGATGCCATTTAGATTTTTTGCAATTAATAATACAGCTGTCGATTTATAATAATAAGCTATTCCAGGTTCATATAGGATAATACTATCAATATGTTTTTCAGAAATGCCAATATGCTTTATAATTTTTTGACCTAATTCTGATTGCAATGCAACAAACCTAAAAATATCATTTTTATCATATTTGATTACATATTGAACTGATGAATTACAAAAATTGCATACACCATCAAAAAGAATTATTTTTTTATTATTTGGTAAGTCTAGCATTTTATTTTTTATTTTCAACCCATTTTCTAGCATTCACAAACGCTTCATGCCAAGGAGAAACTTCGTCTTTTTTATCGGTCGGATAATTCGCCCAGTTCCAAGGGAAAGTTGAACGTTCTATATGCGGCATCATCACTAAATGACGACCTGTTGTGTCACACAACATAGCTGTATTGTAATCGGATCCATTTGGATTTGCTGGGTAACTATCGTAACCATATTTCCCTACAATATTGTAATTTTCTTCTCTTTCGGGTAAATTGAACTTTCCTTCACCATGAGAAACCCAAACCCCTAAAGTAGCACCTTCTAATGTAGAAAGCATCACCGAATTGTTTTTTTGTACAGTTACTGAGGTAAATATACTTTCATGTTTGTGTGAATTGTTATGCAACATTTTTCCATGTACTTTATGTTCAGGATTAACTAATTCTAATTCCATAAACAATTGGCATCCATTACAAATTCCAACAGAAAGTGTGTCTTCTCTTTTGAAGAAGTTTTTCAAAGCTGTATTTGCTTTTTCATTATATAAAAATGCACCAGCCCAACCTTTAGCAGAACCCAATACATCTGAATTTGAGAACCCACCCACTGCACCAATAAACTGGATGTCTTCTAAGTTTTCACGACCTGAAATTAAATCGGTCATGTGCACATCTTTTACATCAAAACCAGCTAAATACATGGCATTTGCCATTTCACGCTCAGAATTACTTCCTTTTTCGCGAATAATCGCCGCTTTTGGTCTTGGTTTCGAATTGTCTAAAACAGGAGCTTTTCCATCAAAATGCGTTGGGAAAGTATACCTAAGTGGTTGGTTTTTATAATTATTATAACGTGCCAAAGCTGTTCCGTTTTTCGATTGTTTAGAGTCTAAAAGGAAAGAGGTTTTGAACCAAATGTCTCTATATTTTTTTATATCGAAAGTAAAATCCCCAAGGTCTAAAGTTTCAGTCG
>NZ_JAYSSZ010000052.1:0-15875 GCF_043720215.1 Flavobacterium sp.
CCAGCAATTGGAGAAGAAAATTTTAGAAACTATATGCAAATTGCATTAAATAATAGGGAAAAACTAACAGAATATCCTTTTGTAGTTTTCAACAAACGGACAAACGAATACGCTGGAAGCACACGTTTTTATGATATTCAGCTTAGTAATAAAACGTTGCAATTGGGTTATACTTGGTACGGAAAGCAATTTCAAGGAACAGGACTAAACAAGCAATGTAAATATTTATTATTAGAATTTGCTTTCGAAAAAATGAATATGGAACGAGTAGAATTTCGTGCTGATAATGCAAACGAACGCAGTAAAGCTGCTATGAAAAGTATTGGTTGCAAAGTAGATGGTGTTTTACGAAGTAATATGATAAAGCTAGATGGAGGAAGACGAGACAGTATTATCTTGAGTATTCTTCGTGATGAATGGTTTGATTCCGTTAAAGAAAATTTAAAAAATAAATTATGAAATATTTATGATAATTTAATCACGGATACAAGCGAAGATTGCCTCATAAATATACCATATTCCAATAAAAAAATATAAAATTACATATGAAAATAAATCCAAAAACCGGAATAGATCAACTCATCTTTGGAATGAAACAAAAAGATGTTACAGCCATTTATGGTAATCCTGATAAGCAATACAAAGACGAAGAAAATAATGTGATTTTTTTGTATAATAGTAAGAAATTACGACTAACATTTTATGAAGATGAGAATTTAAAGTTAGGTTATATGATTACTTCGAATCCAGATTTAGAATTATTTTCAGAAAAAATTATCGGAAAGTCAATTAAAGAAGTTGAGCAAAATGTTACAAATAAAGGTATCAAATCTCTAGAAATTGAAAATTTTGATACTGTCGATAATTACTTCAACGAAACTAATTGGATGATTTTTCAGGTCGAGTATAATCAAGTAATTCGGTTCGAATTGGGAGCAACTATAAATGACAAAGATGAATTTGACTGGAAATTTAAAGGATAATCTTAATTGGGAAAATAAAAAAAGGGAACAAAATATTTAGATTTTGTTCCCTTTTTATTTAAGTTTTAAAGTTTATTGTTTTGGTGCAGGAATAGCTTCAAGAACTTCTAATTCAAAAATAATATTTGCATTAGGTGGAATTACACCACCAGCACCTTGAGCACCATATCCTAAATTAGCAGGAATAAAGAAAGTTGCTTTATCTCCAAGAGACATCAAGTTTAATCCTTCAAGAAAACCAGGAATCAATCCACCTTTATTTCCCGCTTGGAATGGGAAAGGAGCATATCCATTTTGTGCGGCTCTGTTAGGATCAAATTTTCCATAGGCTTTATTTACTTCTTCATAACTACTATCAAACAAACTTCCGTCTTCAAGATAACCGGCATAATGTATGTATATTGTTGTCCCATCAACTGGTTTTGCTCCAGTTCCTTTTACAATAACACATTCTAATCCAGTTGGGGTTTTTGTTGCTGTAGTCCTAGTTTTTGCTAAAGACGCTACTTTTGCAGCCATTACTGGAGCACATTTTGCTAAATAATCTTTTTTTGCTTCAGCAGCAGCTTCCATTTGCTTTTTGTTTTTTTCTGCATCTAATAAAGCTTGCTTTTTATCATCTTCACCTTTTGTTGCATAATAATCGGCAAATATTTTTGCTGCATCAAATTTTTTAGCTTCAGCTCCACTTCTAGAAATAGTAACTTTATTTATGACATCGTTTTGCTCAATTTTATTTACCACATCCATTCCAGAAACAACACTTCCAAAAACAGTATGTTTACCATCTAACCAAGGTGTGTCTTTGTGTGTGATAAAAAACTGACTTCCGTTTGTAGCTACTCCAGAGTTTGCCATTGATAGGATTCCGCCTTTTGAATGTTTTAAATCAGTAAATTCATCTTTAAATTTGTAACCTGGGTCTCCAGAACCAGTTCCTAAAGGATCTCCACCTTGAATCATAAAATCTTTGATAACTCTATGAAATTTTAATCCGTTATAAAAAGGTTTTCCTTTCAAATCAGCTTTTACAATTGTATTTGTTCCTTCTGCTAATGAGACAAAATTCGCAACAGTTATGGGTGTTTTTACATATTCTAATTGCACCACAATTTTTCCTTTTGAGGTATCAAATTCAGCAAATATTCCGTCAGTTGATGTTTTAGTTTGAGCTGTTACTTTTTCTTTTCCCTTTTGAGCATAACCATTTGCTATGACTATAAAGAATACTAATAATAGATTTAATTTAGTTTTCATTTTTATATAAAATTTATATTATTTAATTGGCATTTTTTCTAACATTTCTAATTCGAAAATCAAATTGGTATTTGGTGGAATTACTTCTCCAGCTCCTTGTTCTCCGTAACCTAAATTTGCAGGAATGAAAACAACTGCTTTGTCTCCAAATGACATTTTTTCTAATCCTTCTATAAACCCTGGAATCATTCCATCTTTTTTACCAGCTTCAAAAGGGAATGGTTGGTATCCGTTTTGTGCGGCTCTGTTTGCATCAAATTTCCCAAAGTCACGACTTACATTTTCGTAACTAGTATCAAAAAGATTTCCGTTTTCAAAAAACCCTGCGTAATGAAAATAAAATGTTGTTCCAGCTGCTGGTTTTCTTCCTGTTCCTTTACTTATAATAGTATACATTAATCCTGATTCTGTTTTTGTAGCTTTTGCTTTAGTAGCAGTAAAATAAACTGCTTTAGCTTCAATTACTTTCGCATACTTTGCATCATTTTCTTTTTTGGAAGCAGCTTCAGACTCAAAATGGTCTTTAAAAACTTTTGGTGCATCAAACTTTTTAGCATTTTCTCCTTTTCGGATAATTTCAATTTTAACAATTTTGTCTCCTATAGCTATTTTATCTACTACTTCTTGACCTTCTATAACATGACCAAAAACCGTATGACGACCGTTTAGGTAATTTGTTTCTTTACGTGTAATAAAAAATTGACTTCCATTAGTTCCTGGACCAGCATTTGCCATAGCAAGAACACCAGCTTTGTCCATTTTTAAATCATCTACAAACTCGTCTTTAAATTTGTAACCAGGACCACCTGAACCGTTTCCGTCTGGATCACCACCTTGAATCATTGGCGGATTTGCTTCGACTCTATGAAAAGTTAATCCATTATAAAAAGGTTTTCCGCTAAATTTTTCATTTACTAATTTATTTGTTCCTTCAGCAAGAGAAACAAAATTTGCAACTGTTACTGGTGTTTTTTCCAATTCTAACTGTAGTAAAATCTTTCCTTTGCTGGTTTCTATTTCTGCATAAAGTCCATCTGATAACTTATCGTGTTGTGAGTTGCACGAGAACAATAGTAATGTTGTAAAACTTAATAGTAATCTTGTTATTTTATTCATTGTAAAAAAATATATTTGGTTATTCAATTCTTAATTTTATTTTGCTTCTTGATCTGGTTTTATATCATTTAAAGTTACAGTACAAATTAAAGGTTCGTTGGTTCCTATTTTTTTGTTATCACCGTGATATCCAAAAGCCATGTGCGATGGAAATATAAATGTTACTTTTTCTCCTTTTTGCATCAGTTTTATTCCGTCACGTAATCCCATCATAATATCTTGTTTGTCAACTACATACTGATGTGGCTTAAGGTCTAATTGACTATAAATTATATTGCCATTCAGGTCTTTTATTTCATAATCATAAAATGCAATATCACCTTTTATAGGTTTTGGCATTTCTGTTGTGTTTTTTGTATGGTAATAATACCAATACCCTTTTGTTGATGAAATATAATCGATTGCAGAATCTTTTTTAATCATTTTTGCAATAATACTTTCTTCGTTTTCATTTAGTTTTTTGTTTCGCTCAATAGATTGTTTCATAAACTCTCCTGATGCTTGCGAAACGGGTCTTCTTGGCTCTTGTTTTGCTGTACAACAAGTAACTAAATTCATGCCAAGAAGTAAACATCCTGCTATTTTAAGTAATTTCATGAGATTTATTTTTTAATTTCTTTTACAATTCTTTCAAAATCCGCTATGGTTTCTTGTAACGATTTGTCTGATTTTCCGCCTGCAGCATTAATATGTCCGCCACCTCCAAAATAATTTCTAGAAAACTGATTCACATCGAAACTGCCTTGCGATCGAAACGAAATCTTTATAATTTTTTCTTCCAAATTTTCGATAAAGATAGCAGTAAAATCGATTCCATCAATAGAAAGACCATAATTTACAATTCCTTCAGTATCACCCTTTTGAAAATTATAAGTATTTAATTCTTCTTGAGAAAGTGTTATATAAGACGTTTTGTAATCAGTCATTAACTTCATGTTTTGAAGTGCACGACCTAGTAATTGCAAACGACTGTACGAACTTTTGTCGAATAATTGATTGTGAATAGCACTGTTTTCGACACCATTATCTATCAAATCGGCAACTATATGATGCGTTGTGCTTGTTGTTTTAGGAAAACGAAACGAACCAGAATCGGTCACAATTCCTGTATAAATACATGTGGCAACGGTTTTATTAATTAAGTTTTCTTGCTTTAATTGATGAATAAAATGATAAACCATCTCACAAGTAGAACCGTATTTAGTATCGGAAAAAGTATATTTTGCAAAAGCATCTGGAAATTCATGATGGTCTATCATCACAAAAGTTTTATCTAGCGTTTCTAATGTTGCTTGCATAATATCTCCAGTCCTGTGAAGTGCATTAAAATCTAAAGTAAAAATCAGATCAGATTCGTTTAATATTTTAGTGCAATTTTCTTTGTCTTTTTCGAAAACCAAAACCTTATCAGAAGCTGGTAACCAAGCTAAAAAATCAGGAAATTCATTAGGAGAAATGACCACAACATTATGATTTTGTTGCAACAAAAAATGATATAATGCAAGAGTAGAGCCCATGGCATCTCCATCTGGATTTCTATGAGGAATAATTGTTATCTTTTTTGGGGAAGCTAATAGTAATTTAATTGCTTCAATTTGATCGTTTGTCATCATATTGCGAAAATACAGATTTTCAGTTAATATATTTACTTAAATTTTTCATAAAATTATATAGCTATACCAATAATTTCTTTGATCTTAAAAACATACAATAGTCCAATTATTAGTAAATTACTTTCTGGGATGGTTTTTCTTCTTTAAATATTGTTTTAGTTATATTTGTTAACCAATATCTTAGTTTTAATCTAATAAAAAATTAATGAATAAACTTTTCTTTTTTCTATTTATTATAAATGGTACAATTTTGTGTAAAGCACAAAATAATAATCAAGATTCGGAAGTTATTAATGACACAATTTTCGTGAATTTAAAAAATTACAGCTCCGATTTTGCATTGGATATGAAATATGCAACCGAAGATAATTTTCTAAAAACCAAAGTATATGATTGCACATCTTGCTTTTTGCGATTAAAAACGGTAAATAATCTAATGGAAGCCAGTAATCAGTTTAAGAAAAAAGGTTACAAAATAAAGTTATTTGATTGCTACAGACCACTTGATGTTCAGAAAAAAATGTGGGCCATTGTTCCTGACGCAAATTATGTAGCAAATCCTGCAAAAGGTTCTATTCACAATAGAGGAGGAGCAGTAGATATTACATTAGTTGATGAAAACGGTGTTGATCTTGATATGGGAACAACCTTCGATTTTTTCGGACCAGAATCAAGTCACGATTTTAAAGATTTGGATAGAAAAATACTTAAAAACAGAAAATTACTCAAAAAAATAATGACTCGAAACAATTTCGAATCCTTTGATTCAGAGTGGTGGCATTATAATTTAATAGGTTCAAGAAAAGATAGTTTGTCTAACTTCAAATGGGAATGTGAGTAATTACTCAACACACGAAAAATTATCTATAAAGAAATTTTCGGGCTCAAAACGGCCAGTTATTTTTTCACCATTAAGTTCTTTTTGCAAAATATAATCTTTTGTTTCAGATGCAAGTCTTATACGCATCGTCGTTATTGGGTATTTTTTTAAATCTTCAAAATTGTTTTTTATAAACAAAAAAGTAGCACTCAATAATCTATTATTCATTTTCTCAGAAGTATTATAAATTAGATTATCACATTCATTTTCGACAGTATTTATTAATGTATAAATTTTTCCGTTTGATAACTGAAAGTAAACTTTAGAGTTTTTATCGATACATTTTGGGGTGATAAAATCGGTACTTTTTTGAATAATTTGAAGGTTTAATATAGGTGTTCCGTTATCTGAAGTAAGAGATAAAAAAACAAGTTGTGCCGAGTTTCCGAATACTTTTTCGTAAACCAAACAACTTTTAGTTTCTTTTAATGTTCCAATTGAATCAGTTACGTTTACACTATATTCGCAAGGTTTTTGAGCAAATAATGTAGATTGAAATAGCAAAAATAAAATAAGTACAGGAAATCTCATTGGGTTTAAATTTTGGCGCAAATTAAAACAATTTTACGATTATTTGCATCAGTAGTAAAAAAAGTATAAATACCACCACCATCACTTATTTTCCATTTTTTCCTGATTGCCTCGACAGTTTCTGGAAAATTTCTAGTGGTAATATTGGCTTTAGTATTTTCAAGAAATTGTTTCATTTCTATTTTATCATATTCAAAAGAATTTCTTATTTCAAATATTCGTCCAGGAAAATCTATGATTTCGTTCGATGTGTATAAATGAGAATGTTGATGTAGTTTTTCGATGTTGAAATGATTTGCAACCAGTTCGAACGCACCTGATTTCAAAATAGCTGCGTTGGGTTCATAGATATATTTCTTAGGTGATGAATAAACATTCGTAGCTATTTCATCATTCAAAATAAAGTTGAATGTATCTTCCTTTTCTTTATTAAAGTTGATGGTTTTAATTGTAATAGCATCATCATAATCTTTTTCTATTTCCCACAATAATTCTTTTACTTCATTATTTACAGCAACAATATGAATTGTTTTAACGTTTCTCAATTCGGTTAGACCAGCAGTAATATCAAGTATTGGAGCAGTTTTTACTACTATTTTATTTGAAAACAAGAAGTATTCTTCCAACAGTTTAGGGACATCAGGCAAACAGTCTTTTAGCATGAATACTTTGCCTTTTGCATTACTTCTTCTTGACGGATCTATATATATCCAATCGAATTTTTGATCTAATTCTTTAAGAATATCAGAACTATCGCCATGCAAACACCTAATAGAATCTTTTTTAAGTATTTTAAAATTATGAGCTACAATTTCAGATAATGCTGCGTTTAATTCACAATGAATAACTCGATTTATTTTCTTCGAAAAATAATAATCATCTACACCAAAACCACCAGTTAAATCGATTAAGCTTTCGCCAGAAACAATATTAGATTTGTATTGAGCTGTTTTTTCGGAAGAAGTTTGCTCTACTGAAATTTTACTTGGGTAAATAATATTTTCGGTTGCATACCAAGTGGGTAATTTTTCTTTTGCTTTACTTTTTGCTGCAACTTGGTTCAATATTTCTATCCAAGGAACTTCAGGAAAAGGATTTTTTTGAAGTGCGAACTTAGTTATGTTTATTCCCAAATTTTTTGAAATAAATTCCTGAATTTCATTAGATAGTAATGAGGCAATCATTAGATATTCTTTGTAATTAGTTGCACAATCTTATTCTCTGGAAAAAATTCTTTAGCAATTACTTTTAGCATCGTATAAAATGGTATTGCTATTATCATTCCTGTAATTCCAAAAAGAAATCCGCTAATTAATGTGATTAAAAATATTTCTAATGGATGCGAATTAACACTTTTTGAAAAAATTATAGGTTGCGAAATATTATTATCAATGAGTTGAACTATCCAAAAACCTATTAGAACATATAAAGTGGTAGGTAAAATATCATGCTGAAAATCGCCACCTAAATTGCTGATCATTGTTAGTATTGCTGCTAAAACAGAACCAATTAATGGGCCAACGTAAGGAACAATATTTAGTAAAGCACATAAAAAGGCAATAATAAAAGCATTTTCAACTCCAAAAATAAGTAGTACTATTAGATACAAAACAAAAACAATCGATAATTGAATTAATAATCCAATAAAATAACGACTGAGCATGTTGTTTGTTTTAGTAACTGAATTTAGAATTTTTTTTTCATGGTTATCAGGTAAAATTCTTTTTATTCCGTTTGTAAACATGACTTTATCTTTCAAAAAGAAGAAAGTAATAAACAAAACTGCAACCAATCCCATACCAAAACTACTCATAGTTCCTAAAATAGAATTTAATATGGCAGGTATAAAATTGAAATTAAGTTTAGAGGTTAAATTAGTTTCATTTAGCAAATTTCCAACATTTATATTATGATTTATCAGGTAAATTTTAAATTTATCAGCTAATTCAATAGCGTTATTTTCAATTGCATTTGTGTCTAGTAAAGATAAGTTTTGACTTTGAGAGACAATAAGTGGTACAAACATCAAAATTAATCCTATTAACGTGAGAATTAATATAAACATTGTAAATGCAACAGCTAGTGTGTTAGGAAATTTTAAGCGTCTTCGCAAAAAAGCAACAAAAGGACTTGTAATTAGCGTTAATACAAGTGAAACAATCAAATAAATAATGACAGATTGAATCTCATATAGTAAAAACAAAATAGCAGCAATTCCAATACTAATTGCTATTGCTTTTATAATTCCAAGCGCTATAATTTTTGAATTCATTGTTATTTAAATTTGAAAAACGAATATAATAAAAAAAACTCGCTACAAGAGCGAGTTTTAATTTATTGTTTAATAAAAAGATATTACAATCTGAAAGAAGATCTAATTCCTCCAGCAACAAATATTGCATCCATTCTAGATTTTTGTCCTAATGAGAACATATACATTCCTCTATCATCAGTATAATCCATATAGTTCATGTACATTTCTAATGGTGCACCAGAACAAGTACTTCTATGACCAACAGCAGGAACTCCACCATTAGCAGCATTGTGAGTTGGTGTGTCTGAAACTAAATCAGATCCACAAGTTGCATCTCCCCAAATGTGACGTAAGTTCATCCAGTGACCTACTTCGTGAGTTGCTGTTCTTCCTAAGTTGAAAGGATAAGCAGATGAAGAAGAGCTAGTTACTCCTGTGTATTTACCGTCGCAAACAACTCCATCAGTAGTTGAAGAACCTCCAGGAAATTGTGCATATCCTAAAATTCCTCCACCAATAGTACAAACCCAAAAATTAAGTTTTGTAGTTGGAGAAGTTGGATTTAAACCACCAGAAGTAGTTTTTTTCATCGCATCATTAGTTCCCCAAGATGTTTTTGTAGTAGATTTTCTAATCACTTGGTCCAATACAAAAGAGATTCCTACATTTGCTCTTACTGATGAGTATGGATTGTTAGATGTATTATAATCAGAATTTAAAGCATTAAAATCTTTATTTAATACATCAATTTGAGATTGAAGTTGTGCTAATGAGATATTTTCAGCAGTTGTTCTATATAATACATTAAATACTACTGGAATTTGAATTTTTCCGTTAACGATACGTCCAGTAGATATAGCATTTTTTGTAAATGCTTCGACTTCTGCCATTCTAGATGCTAAAGCAGGATTTTCTTGAAGTTGACGTTCTAATACCTCTTGAGAAACACAACCTCTATGAGCAGATGCATTAGTAGTTGGTTGAACATCTGTTACATTGCTGTCATCTTTTTGACAAGAAAACATTAAGAAAACCACCGAAGCAGTCAATAACAATTTTTTCATAATTTGTTTGGTTAAATTAGTAATTTGTTAGTTTTTTATTCAATTCTTTGGCAATACTATAAATAATTAAACTAATTACAAAATTTTTAACAAACAAAATAAAAAAAAAGTGATTGATAAGTTGATATGAAATTGTTAATAACTTTGGGATAGATAGAAAAATAAGATATTTAGAGTTTTTTTAATGTTAAAAAACATTATTTAAAAATAGTTAACTTTTTTTGTATATTTGATAAATTTGAGTTTAATTACTTAAATTATTCTCAAAAACATCATTTTTTTTGCTAACCTCATCTTTTTCGTTATCAATACATTTTTATAATAGTAGAACTCGCTACAAGAACGAGTTCTCTATACATATTAAGTATATATATTATAATCTGAAAGAAGCTCTAACACCACCTACAGCGAATATTGCATCCATTCTAGATTTTTGACCTAAAGAAAACATATACATTCCTCTATCGTCTGTATAATCCATATAATTCATTGTCATCTCAACAGGAGTACCTGAACAAGTACTGTAATGAGGATAAGTAGGAACACCAAAGTTCGCTGCATTATGAACTGGCGTATCTGAAACTAAATCTGAACCACAAGTCGCATCTCCCCATATGTGACGTAAGTTCATCCAATGTCCTACTTCGTGAGAAGCTGTTCTTCCTAAATTATAAGGATACGATGATGAACTAGAACTTGTAACTCCAAAATAATTAGCATCAATTACAACACCATCAGTTGCAGATGAACCTCCAGGAAATTGTGCGTATCCTAAAATACCACCACCAATAGTACAAGACCATATGTTTAATTTTGTTGTAGGAGAAGTTGGGTTTAAACCACCTTGTTTGGTTTTTTTCATAGCATCTCTAGTACCCCAAGATGATTTTGTTGTTGATTTTCTGATTACTTGATCTAACACGAAAGATATACCAACATTGGCTTTTACTCCGGAAAATAATGCTGGAACTTGATTGTAATCAGAATTTAATGCATTAAAATCTTTATTCAGCACATCAATTTGAGATTGAATTAATGTTATCGAAATATTTTCGGCAGTTGTTCTATAAAGAACATTTACTACAACTGGAATTTCTATTTTTCCATTTACAAGTCTTCCTGTAGTCATTGCATTTTCAGTAAATCTTTCAATTTCAGCCATTTTAGATGCTAAATTTGGATTTTCTTTAAGTTGTCTTTCTAATACTTCTTGCGAAGCGCAGCCTCTTTGAGCCGAAATATTTAATGAATTTGAATTTGATTGATTCTCATCAACATTGTTGTCGTTTTGACAAGAAAACAGGAGCAAAGCTACCGCGGAAGTTAAAAACAATTTTTTCATAATTTGTTTGATTTAATTAGTTATTTAATAGTTTTTTATTGAATTGTATAACAATACTAGAAAATAAATATTAAAAAAATAAACATTATTAAAAAAAGTAGATAAACTGTTTGTTTATATCGTTGAATAGAAACAAATAACTGATATTTAGATAGTTAAAATAATTAATTATTAAAAATAAAATTAATAATATTAGCTCCCATTTTTAAAGCTTTTTCTCGAATATTTTTTGGGTCATTGTGTACTTCAGTATCTTCCCAACCATCGCCTAAATCGGATTCGTAAGTATAAAGTAACACTAATTTAGTATCTATAAAAACCCCAAATGCTTGTGGTCTTTTATTATCATGCTCGTGTATTTTGGGTAAACCTTCAGGAAATGGAAAAGGTTTTTGGAAAATAGCATGAGTAGTAGGAATTTCTATTAAAGCTTCATTAGGAAAAATTTTTGCAATTTCTTTTCGTATGTATTGATCCATTCCATAATTATCATCAATATGAAGGAAACCGCCAGAACGCAAGTAGTTTTGTAAGTTCTGAACTTCAGCTTCATTAAAAACTACATTTCCGTGTCCTGTCATGTGAATAAACGGAAACGAAAAAATATCAGCACTTGCAGGTGTTACCGTGACAGGTTTGGTTTTTATAGTGGTGTTTATGTTCTGATTGCAAAATTTTATCAAATTGGGTAACGAGGTAGGATTGGCATACCAATCTCCACCACCACTATATTTTAGTAAAGCGATTTCTTGCGAAAGTACTGGAGTTGTAACCAGAATTAAAAATAAAATTATTTTTTTCATTTGCTACTAAATTCACTCATTTGTAAAAACCACACTATGACAAGCAACAACTGCAGCGGTTTCTGTTCGTAATCGTGTGTTTCCCAAAGATACAGGAATATAATTGTTGGTTAGGGCTAATTGGATTTCTTTTTCAGAAAAATCACCTTCAGGACCAATTAAGATGGTGTATTTTTCTTTTGGTTTGATGGTATTTTTCAATAACTTTTTGTCTGTTTCTTCACAATGTGCAATACATAAATTTCCATCATGTTTCTGATTAATGAAATCCTTGAACGAAATAGGTTCGTTTAACTTTGGCAGAAAAAATTGTAATGATTGTTTCATTGCCGATAATATAATCTTATCGAAACGTTCATTTTTAATGATTTTTCTTTCGGAACGATCACATATAATAGGCGTAATTTCGTGAATTCCCATTTCGGTCGCTTTTTCGAGAAACCATTCGAAACGATCATTCATTTTTGTTGGTGCAACAGCCAAATGAATATAAAAATCAGTCGGTTTTGATGTTTCGGTTGAAATGATTTTTACTGTACATTTTTTTTCGGAAGCTAAAATAATTTCAGTAGTAAATAAATTACCTAAACCATTAGTTACATGTAAAATATCACCTTCTGTTTTACGTAATACTTTAACAATATGTTTGCTTTCTTCTTTATCAAAAGAAAACTCATTTAATGTTGTATTTATCTCTGAATTGTAAAATAATTGCATACTAAAAATCGATTCGTGCTTTGCTAACTACAGAAGCATCATTAAATTTATTTTCTAAAAAACGTTGGTAACCTACAATACCAATCATGGCTGCATTGTCAGTCGTATATTCAAATTTGGGTATAAAAGTTTTCCAACCGTATTTTTTTTCTGCTTCTTTCAAAGTGTTTCTAATTCCTGAATTTGCCGAAACACCACCGCCAATTGCAATTTGTTTTATTCCTGTTTGTTGTACTGCGAGTTTTAGTTTTTCCATCAAAATCTCGATAATAATATTTTGTATAGAAGCACAAATATCGTTCCTGTTTTCATCGATAAAATTAGGATTCTCTTTTACATTATTCTGAATAAAGTATAAAATTTGGGTTTTTAGTCCCGAAAAGCTAAAATCTAAATTTGGCATTTTTGGTTTGGTAAATTTATACGCTTTCGGATTTCCCAATTGAGCATATTTATCTACTAATGGTCCGCCAGGATAAGGAAGGCCTAATATTTTGGCACTTTTGTCAAAGGCTTCTCCTACAGCATCATCAGTAGTTTCGCCAATGATTTCCATATCGAAAAAGCTATTTACTTTTACAATCTGAGTATGTCCGCCAGAAATCGTCAATGCCAGAAATGGAAATTCGGGTTTATCATAACCTTCTTCATCTATATAATGAGCTAAAATATGTGCATGCATGTGATTTACCGCAATGAGCGGGATATTTAATGACATTGCCATGCTTTTTGCAAACGAACTTCCTACTAATAAAGAGCCCATAAGTCCTGGGCCTTGAGTAAAAGCAATAGCAGATAATTGGTCTTTTGTAACATTTGCTTTTTTGAGTGCTACATCAATTACGGGAACAATATTTTGTTGGTGCGCTCGCGACGCTAGTTCGGGAACTACACCGCCATATTGCTCATGTATAGCTTGTTGTGCTACAATATTAGACAGAACTTTATTATTTTGTAACACTGCTGCAGCTGTGTCATCGCAAGAACTTTCGATAGCAAGAATAAAAATTGGTTTTTGATGCATAAAAGGCATAGATTTTGCGTTATATTTGATAAACCGATATAAAAAATTTAATTTTACATCGAAGCCCAAAAATAAAGATTTTTTATCAAATCTAACCGTTTAGGGCTGTTTACCTTTGCAAAAAACTATTGTTGGAAGAAAAGAAAAAAAATACAGGCCTCAAAAAATTTAGAAAATACACATTATTATTCCTTCTCGGATTGATATTGCTATTGTTGTCGCTTGGTATTGCACTTTCTTTACCATCTGTTCAAACTTATTTGGGACAAAAAGCCACTGAATATATAAATGAAGAATATGGTACTGATATAACCATTCAGGAAGCAAATTTTACTGTATTTGGTGGTGTAAAACTAAAACAAGTTTTAATTAGAGATCATAAAAAAGACACATTATTTTACATTAATAGATTAAAAACGAATATTATTGATGCTAAAAAACTAGTGGATGGCGATTTGCATTTTGGCGATGTTGCAATGGACGGCTTATATTTTAATTTGAAAAACTACAAAGGCGAAAAAGACAATAATTTGGATAAATTTATTGCTCTTTTAGATGACGGAACACCATCTAAATCGAACAAAAAGTTCTTACTAACCGCAAATAAATTCAATTTAACTAATAGTTCTTTTTCGTTTAACGATTACAATCTTGATAAACCGTTACTTTTTGGTGCAAGAAAACTAAATGCAGTTACTACAAAATTTAAAATTCTTGGGCCAGATGTTACAACTTCAATACAAGAAATGTCGTTTATAGATAATCATGGTCTTGTAGTTGATAATCTTATATCTGAGTTTACTTATACTAAAAAGAATATTCTGTTAGAAAAACTAACCATAAAAACAACAGAATCTGACCTGAAAGGAAATGTAGCTTTACGATATGACCGAAAAGACTTTTCAGATTTTAATAACAAAGTTATTTTTGATGTAAAAATTGATAAAGGTTCTATTTCTTCTAATGATTTGAATCATTATTATGGAGAATTTGGTAAAAATCAGCGATTCAATTTAAGCGGAAAACTTTTAGGAACATTAAATAATTTCTCAACAAAAAAATTAAAATTAATAGATAATAATAAGTCCGAAATTATAGGAGACTTTACGTTTAAAAACCTTTTTTCTAAAAATAAAGGAGATTTTTATATGAAAGGAGATTTCTCTAAAATATCCTCAACTTATGCTAATCTTAATGCGATTTTGCCAAGAGTTTTAGGGGAAAATTTACCAACAACTTTTAAGAAATTTGGGGTATTTACTCTTTCTGGAACTACTGAAGTTACTCTGAAAACTATAAAAGCAGATATCTTATTAAGAACAGCTTTAGGAAATGTAAAGTCAAATTTGAGTATGACAAGCATCGATAATATTGACAATGCAACTTATATTGGAAACGTAAAATTGGATAATTTTAATTTAGGAAAACTCTTAAACAGAACCGATGTTGGTGTTGTAAATCTAGATTTAGATGTTGATGGGAAAGGATTTACCCAAAAATATTTAAACACAGAACTAAAAGGAAAAATAAATAGTGTTTACTACAATAACTACAATTACAAGAATATGGTTGTTGATGGAACCATGATAAAATCAGTTTTCAAAGGAGATATTTCTGTAAATGATCCTAATTTACAAATGGATTTTGATGGAATTTTAAACTTAAATAATAAGGAAAACAAATATGACTTTCATGCTAATGTCGAGTATGCCAATCTTAAAAATCTAAAATTATACACAACCGATTCTATTTCTGTTTTTCGTGGTGATGTAACCATGAAGTTGCAGGGAAATAAGATTGATAATTTATATGGCGAGGTTTTTATAAATCAAACTTCATACGAAAATGATAAAGACACTTACTTTTTTGATGATTTTGTGATAAAATCTTCTTTCGATTCAAATCGTATCAGAACCATAATCATAAATTCGCCAGATATTATAGAAGGTGAAGTGGTTGGTAAATTTCAGTTTAATCAACTTCAAAAATTAATCGAAAACTCTTTAGGAAGTTTATATGCTAATTATTCTCCAAATAAAGTAAATAAAGGACAGTTTTTGAAATTTGATTTTAATGTGTACAGCAAACTAATCGAAATATTTTTTCCT
The DNA here is from genome assembly GCF_043720215.1 of Flavobacterium sp. Taxonomy (GTDB): domain Bacteria; phylum Bacteroidota; class Bacteroidia; order Flavobacteriales; family Flavobacteriaceae; genus Flavobacterium. Next base: position 15,693 of record NZ_JAYSSZ010000052.1, read on the forward strand.
GAAGTTTCTCTTGGAGAGAATACATTTATGCGAGGCTCAATAAATTCTGATAATGATGAGTTTAAGTTTAATTTTAAATCACCAAATATTACAGCTTACGATAATTATTTTGATAATATAAATATTGATATTGACAATAAGAATCCTTTGTATAATGCTTACATAGAAATGGATAGCATAAAA
>NZ_JAYSSZ010000053.1:0-5431 GCF_043720215.1 Flavobacterium sp.
TATATAAAATATTGTCATTCAGAGAAACTAAGGGTTTTTTATTCCCATAAATTATAAGATTAAATGGTGACTAGTCCTAAATAATCGAAACAGATTATTTAGGACTAGTCAATTATTTACTATTTCACAGGAATATTCTCCAAAATTTCCAATACAAATTTATAAAATTTCTGAGAAGATTTTATCGAAGCTCTTTCGTCAGTCCTTTTTGTTCCAATAAATTTAATTAAAAATAAAAAAATCAATCTATTATCCGAAAATTTAGATATTTTTGTTAAAAACACTCATTATGCTAAAAAAATACAATTACTTAATTTTATCGTGCTTTATTTTTGTACAAACTTATGCACAAACTGTAATTAATTCTCCAAATTGCGTACCAACAGTTACTAATGTCTCTTGTGAAACTGCCACTATATTAGATGTACAAAGTGGTTATATAGGTATTAATACAAATAATATTTGTATACCTACAACTAATTCAGAATATTGTGACCCAACTGGACTAGTACAAGATGTTTGGTATAAATTTACTGCTCCACTTTCTGGTGGTATTCAATTTGCTTATGGAGGCGCTACTAATACTAATAGTAAATCTATAGCTATTTTAAAAGGTACTTGTGGTAATTTTGAGGTTGTTTATTGCGCAAATTATGATTCTACATCTATGAATTATAATGGATTAGAACCTGGTGCAACATACTATATTAGAGTAGCATCTACTCCAGCGACTGAAGACACATTCTCTTTCAATATTGGACCTTACTGTTCATCTCCATATAATATATATGCTACAGACATAACAATGTCAAATGTAAATATTACATGGACACGAACTTCAAATTATTATGAATACGTGTTAGACCAAAATAGCAACAATCCAGCATCAAATGGAAATCAAATTTATACTGAAAACATTTCATATTCTGGGTTAAATCCTGCAACAACTTATTATTTTCATGTTAGAACTGATTGTAGAAATGGTTCTTATAGTCCTTGGAGTACAATATCTTTCAATACTTTATATACTGGAGCATTTATAAATGATGATTGTGAAGGAGCTTTACAAATTCCAGTTTCAGATTCTTTTAATAGTGCAATAATAATTGCATCATTAGCTGGAGCAACTAATTCTGAAATAGCCAATCCTTTTATTCCTGACCCAGGTTGCGCTAATTATGTTGGTGGCGACGCTTGGTATACCTTAATTGTTCCCGCAACAGGAAATGTAACTATTGAAACAGCTTATTTGCCAGGAAGTACTGTGACTGATACAGGTTTAGCAATATATTCTGGTTTTTGTAATAACCTTGAATTAATTGAATGTAATGACGATTATGGGGGTTGGTTTTCTCGTATTGACATAGCAGGAAGGCTCCCAGGAGAAATATTAAATGCTCGAGTTTGGAGATTTGGTGCTGCTACTGACAAAATAAATACTGCTGGAGAATTTAAAATTGGAGCTTATGATGCAACTTTAAAAATAGATTCATTTGAATTGGATGATTTAAGTATTTATCCTAATCCGGTTAAAAACACATTGAACATATCAAATGGTAAAAGTATCGAAAGTATTATAATCTATAATTTATTAGGACAAATAGTACTAAATAAAAAAGTAGATTCGATTAATACTGAAATAGACATGTCTCATTTAAATTCAGGTACATACTTAGCAAAAATTATCACTAATGCAGGAACCATGAAAACAGTGAATGTTGTAAAAGAATAAAATATTAGGAAATGTAATAATAAAGGCGCTCATTGAGCGCCTTTATTATTTGAAATTATCTTTGAGGAATATTCTCCAAAATTTCCAATACAAATTTATAGAATTTCTGAGAAGATTTTATCGAAGCTCTTTCGTCTGGAGAGTGCGCACCATGAATAGTTGGTCCAAAAGAAATCATATCCATATCTGGATAATTTGTTCCTAGAATTCCACATTCTAAACCAGCATGACAAGCCGCTACATTTGGTTTTTCGTTGTTTTGTTTTTCGTAAATTTTAACTAATAAATCAAGAATTTCTGAATTTACATTTGGTGTCCAACCTGGATAACTTCCAGAACATTCCACTTCGCAACCAAATAATTCGTAAGCTGAACGCAACGCATTAGCCAAATCAAATTTAGAACTTTCAACAGAAGAACGGGTTAGATTTTGAATCGTTATTTCACCATCTTTTACAATCACACGTGCAATATTATTAGACGTTTCTACCAATCCTGGAATATCAGCACTCATTCTATAAACACCATTATGAGCAGCATAAATAGAACGAATTAATCCTTCTTGAACACCCAAATCCATTACTTTAATAGGTAAATCGCTTTTTACAATTTCGATAGTTAAGTTAGGTTCCATCGTTTTAAATTCGGATTTAATATCTCCAATAATTTCTTGTATATCAAATACAAAAGCTTCGTCATACATAGCTGCAACAATAACTTTAGCATTGCTTTCACGTGGAATTGCATTACGCAAACTTCCACCGTTTATTTCGGCAACTTGCAATCCAAAATTCTCAAATCCGTCAAATAACAAACGGTTCATTATTTTATTAGCATTACCCAAACCTTTGTGAATATCCATTCCTGAATGACCACCATTCAAACCTTTTACTGTAATTAGATATCCGACAGAACCTTCTGGAATCTCTTCTTCGTTATAACTTCTTGTTGCTGTAACATCAATTCCACCTGCACAACCAATACCTATTTCGTCATCTTCTTCGGTATCCATATTCAAAAGAATATCACCACGTAGAATGCCACCTTTTAGATTTAGCGCCCCTGTCATTCCAGTTTCTTCATCAATAGTAAATAAAGCTTCAATCGCTGGATGTTTGATGGTTTTACTTTCTAAAATTGCCATAATCATCGCTACTCCAAGACCATTATCTGCACCAAGAGTAGTTCCTCGAGCACGAACCCAGTCTCCATCTACATACATGTCAATTCCTTGAGTATCAAAATCGAAAATAGTATCACCATTTTTTTGATGCACCATATCTAAATGTCCTTGCAAAACCAAAGCTTTTCGGTTTTCCATTCCTGCAGTTGCTGGTTTTCGGATAATTACGTTACGAATGTCGTCTTCAAAAGTTTCTAGACCTAAACTGTTTCCGAATTCTTTCATAAATTCGATCACTCTATCTTCTTTTTTTGATGGACGAGGAACTGCGTTTAAATCGGCAAATTTGTTCCAAAGATCTTTTGGTTCAAGGTTTCTTATTTCTTGGCTCATTATTTTGTTAGTTTCTAAATTGAAAAGGTCAAAGTTACAAAGTTTAAAACTCTTTTTTGATAAAAATTTCTTTATAGTTTTTTAAAAAAATATTGGATTAACAACTGTGTTAAAAAAAATATAAATTAATTAATCCAATTATAAAATGGTAATGATTAAAATATTTTTTTAATTATATTCGCAACATGAAATTTTCATCAAGAATAATTTTAATCTTTTTTATTTCCTTTCAGTTTTCATCAACTATAATTAGCTTGATTAATTCAGATAAAGGAAATACTATTGTTATTAATTTTTTTGATGAAAATGAAGATTCAAAAGAAACAGAAAAAAATAAAGAACTTAAATTTGAGTTTATTTATGCTAACGCTAACGATTTCTCTTTTCTTATAAAAGAATCTAATTCAAAAGTTTTTACACCTTATCTGTTGAAAGAATACTCAGCACTGTCTACCCAATTTCTTCTTCCGCCAGAATTAGTTTAAAATGAACAAAAGCACAAGATTTACTTGTGATTATTTATTATTTTAAATTAAAATTTGGATGTCAAAAAAAACAAATATTTTTGCTAACCTTAAATCTGATTTTGCGTCAGGTTTAGTGGTTTTTTTGGTGGCGTTGCCACTGTGTTTAGGAATTGCATTGGCGAGTGGAGCGCCATTATTTTCAGGAATTATTTCGGGAATTATTGGTGGTATTGTAGTTGGATTTTTAAGTAAATCTCATTTATCCGTTTCTGGTCCAGCAGCTGGTTTAACAGCTATAGTTTTGTCGCAAATCTCAACCCTTGGTGCTTTCGATATTTTCTTAACAGCGGTTTTATTGGCTGGATTGATGCAATTAGTTCTCGGATTTATAAAGGCGGGAAGTATTTCTAACTTTTTCCCAACTAATGTGATTGAAGGTATGTTGGCCGGAATTGGAGTAATTATTTTCTTAAAACAAATTCCAAAAGCCTTAGGATCTGACGTTTCAGTTGGTTCGGGATTAAAAATATTTACGGATGTAGCTGCCGCTTTTGGTGACATCAAAATTGGCGTGATGATTGTAACCGCAATTTCATTAGCTATTATTTTAATCTGGAACAAAATACCAGCTTTAAGTAGCATCAAACTACTTCCTGCAGCATTGATAGCTGTAACTGTTGGTGTACTGATTAATGAATTTTTATTTAAAGGAACTTCTTTAGAAATCACAGAAAAATATTTGGTATCCTTACCAGTACCAACTTCTGTTGAAGAGTTTAAAGCAATAATAGTAACACCAAATTTTGCTGCTTTTACCAATGTGAATGTTTGGATTGCGGCAGCGACTATTGCTATTGTTGCTTCTATCGAAACCTTATTGTGTATTGAAGCAGCCGACAGAATGGATGTTCAAAAACGTTATACAGATACCAATGTAGAACTAAAAGCTCAAGGTGTCGGAAATATAGTAAGTGCTCTTTTGGGTGGATTACCAATGACTTCTGTTGTTGTACGAACTTCTGCAAATGCAAATGCGGGTGCAAAATCAAAAATGTCATCCATTATACATGGTGTTCTGTTACTGATTAGTGTTTTGACAATTCCGGTTTTGCTAAACAAAATCCCTTTTGCAACACTAGCTGCAATACTATTATTAATAGGTTACAAATTGGCTAAACCAAGTGTTTTTAAACATTTTTGGCAAGGTGGCAAATACCAATTTTTACCTTTTATAGCCACTTTTGGGGCCGTTGTGTTTTTAGATTTATTAAAAGGAGTAGCACTCGGAATGATTATTAGCGTGCTTTTCATCTTGCGAGGAAACATGAAACGTGCCTACAATTTCAAGAAAGAAGACTATAAAGAAGGTGATACGATTCATATCGATTTGGCGCAAGAAGTTTCGTTTTTGAACAAATCGGCAATCAAATCGACTTTGGCAGAAATTCCAGAAAACTCAAAAGTGATTATTGATGCTTCCCAAACGGTTTATATCGCTCACGACGTGCTCGATTTGATTAAGGAATTTAGCACTATCAAGGCCAAAGAGGAAAATTTACAAGTAAGTTTAGTGGGTTTCAAACCCGAATACAATCTTGAAAATACAGGAGAAGAAAGCAAACATGTATTTGTAGAACATCAAAAATAAATTTTGTTCAATAATATGAAAATAGTAAACTTCCTGCTGCTCACTATTTTTTTTTGGAATGTATCTTT
>NZ_JAYSSZ010000054.1:0-15800 GCF_043720215.1 Flavobacterium sp.
TCTACAGGAGCCAAACAATCATTATACAATATTGCACAAGTAATGCTAAATAAAGGTGACGAAGTGATTCTTCCTGCACCATATTGGGTTTCTTATTACGAAATAATCAAAATGTCAGGCGGAATTCCTGTTGAAGTTCCTACATCTGTCGAAAGTGATTTCAAAATCACGCCAGCTCAATTAGAAGCAGCTATCACACCCAAAACCAAAATGATTTGGTACAGCTCACCTTGCAACCCAAGTGGTTCAGTATATAATCGTGAAGAATTAACTGCTTTAGCCAAAGTTCTAGAAAAATATCCAAACATATTTATAGTTTCCGACGAAATATACGAACACATCAATTTTTCAGGTACATTTTGCAGCGTAGCCTCAATTCCTGGAATGTTCGAGAGAACCATTACTGTAAATGGTGTTGCCAAAGCATTTGCCATGACAGGATGGAGAATTGGATATATTGGCGCACCAGAATTTATTGCAAAAGCATGTACAAAAATGCAAGGACAAGTAACTAGCGGAGCCAATTCGATTGCCCAAAGAGCAACAATTGCTGCAGTCGATGCCGATCCAAGTGTTTTAAACGGAATGGTTTCAGCTTTCAAAGGTCGTCGTGACTTAGTAGTAGAATTAATTAAACAAATTCCTGGATTAAAGCTAAATACTCCAGAAGGTGCATTTTATGTATTTCCAGATGTTTCTTCTTACTTTGGAAAAACACTACGAGGAACTACCATAAACAATGCAGACGATTTCTCTATGTATTTATTAGGCGAGGCCAATGTAGCTACCGTAACTGGCGATGCTTTTGGCAACCCAAACTGCATAAGAATTTCGTATGCAACCAGCGAAGAATTACTTACCGAAGCAATTCGAAGAATAAAAGAAGTGTTAACTTAATATATTGCCTCAAGGAAACTTGGGGCTTTTTTTATACCAAAAATAGTACAAATGTCAAAAATAGTATTACTCGGTTCAGGCGAATTAGGAAAAGAATTTACTATCTCCGCCCAACGCATTGGTCAAACCATTATAGCAGTCGATAGTTACGAAAATGCACCCGCAATGCAGGTCGCTCATGGATTTGAAGTCATCAATATGCTTGATGGTGCTGAATTAGATAGAATAATTGCAAAACACCAACCTGACTTCATTGTGCCAGAAATAGAAGCCATTCGCACAGAACGTTTTTACGATTACGAAAAACAAGGTATTGTTGTTGTCCCATCGGCAAAAGCAGCAAATTTCACAATGAACAGAAAAGCAATTCGTGATTTGGCAGCTATAGAATTGGGGTTGAAAACGGCTAATTATCGTTATGCAACTTCTGCCGAGGAACTTCAAAATGGAGTCGAAGCCGTTGGAATGCCTTGCGTTGTAAAACCATTGATGAGTTCGTCTGGAAAAGGGCAATCAACCATAAAAACAGTTGAAGATATAGAGATAGCTTGGAACTATGCCGTAGAAGGTTCTCGTGGTGATGTAGTTGAAGTCATTGTGGAAGCTTTTGTGAAATTTAATTCCGAAATCACTTTATTAACTGTTGCCCAAAATAATAATCCCACTTTATTTTGTGCGCCAATTGGTCACCGTCAAGAACGTGGTGATTACCAAGAAAGTTGGCAACCCGCTAGAATTTCTGATAAAGATTTATGCGAAGCACAAGATATGGCGAAGAAAGTTACTAAAGCGCTTGGTGGCGCAGGACTTTTTGGTGTCGAATTTTTCTTGACCGATGATGGCGTTTACTTTTCTGAATTATCTCCTCGCCCACACGATACAGGAATGGTGACTTTGGCAGGAACACAAAATTTTAACGAATTCGAATTGCATTTACGAGCAATTCTAAGTTTACCTATTTTCGAAATTACTTTAGAAAAAGCAGGTGCTAGTGCTGTTATTTTAGCATCTGAAAACTCAAATAATCCAACCTATTCTGGCTTAGAAAATGTAGCTTGTTTGCCTAAAACCGATTTTAGAATTTTTGGTAAACCAACTTCAAGACCCTACAGAAGAATGGGTGTAGTTTTAACAAACGACACATTAGAAACTCCAATTGAAGAAATTGTAGAACGTGCAAAAAAAATAACTACCTTAGTAAAGGTAAATTCATAAATTATGAAAAAAATATTTTTAGTCCTTGTAACATTATTATTCTTGAATTCTTGCGGTCCGCATAGATTAAGCTGTGGTCCTGGAAAAAGATGTGTTGAGACTTCTAAAAAGAATCATTTTGATAAAATTGAAAATAATAAAAAGAAAATAAACGTTTAAGTCATGAAAAAAATAGTCACATTATTATTATTTTTTACAGCATTGCTTGTTAATGCTCAAGAGAAAAAAAATGTTCAAAAAACTCAAATCGTTGAAGCTTCTTGTGGGCAATGTCAATTCGGAATGAAATCTGGCGGTTGCGATTTAGCGGTTCGTATCGATGGAAAATCTTATTTTGTAGAAGGCACAAAAATAGACGAACATGGTGATGCTCACGCTAAAGATGGTTTTTGCGAAGTAATCAGAAAAGCAGAAGTTGTAGGTGAAATAAAAAACAATCGTTTTGTTGGGTCTTATTTTAAATTACTCCCTATGGAGCAGTAATGCCGCTAATACTTAAAAATATTTTCAAACATATTTCTCTTACACCTCAAGAGGAACTTCTTTTTTTATCAAAAACCGAAACAAAAAAACACAAAGCAAAAACCATTTTACTGAGCTCGGGTGAAATTTCTAAAAGCACTTATTTTGTAAACTCTGGTATTCTAAGAAGTTTCAATATAAACGATAATATTATCGAGCATGTATTGCATTTTGCTTGCGAAGGTTGGTGGATTGGCGATATGTATAGTTATATTTCCCAAAAACCCGGAAATCTTTTTATCGAAGTGCTAGAGGATGCAGAAATAGTTGAAATCACTAAAGAAAATCAACAACAACTATATCAAGAAATTCCAAAGTTAGAACGGTTTTTTAGAATTCTTGCCGAAAATTCATTGGTTTCTCACCAAGAACGACTCATGGATAATTTGAGTTTATCTGCCGAAGAGCGTTTTGAAAAATTCTGCAAAAAATATCCAACTTTAATTCAAAAAGTATCTCAAAAAAACATCGCTTCTTATATTGGTGTCACTCCCGAATTCTTCAGCAAAATGAAAAGTAAGTTATTGAGAGAGAAAGAAAATAGTAATATTAGGTCTCTTCTTATTTCTTAACTTTTTTTATAGAATTAAAATAAATTCTATTTAATAGAATATAAAGCTTCTCATTATGTTTTGGATTATCTCAGATGTTCTATGATAGTTGCAATACTGTTTCTTGCGAAATTTTTTCTTATTCAATTATTCTAATTTTTTCTTGTGCCGATAATAATTGGCATGATTCGATTTTACCAAACAGTTTATATCTGTTATGTGATACCAACTTATAAATATTATCTCTTAAAAATTTTGGAATTAATCTCCCTATTTTTGCTGCTTTTTTAAAATAGTTAATATTTATAAATAACTCTATAATCACATCTGAATAATAATAAATTTTATTGTTTTTGAGATAATAAATAGTATTTAAATTGTCACTATTATAGACCACCCCATAATTAAACAAAATATCTTTTGCTTTTTGAGACTGCAAAGACATAAATAAGACTTGTTTGTTTTTGTCTTTTCGCAAAACAAACAAAACAAAATTATTACACATTGCACATATTCCATCAAAAAAAATAATATTATCTCTCATATTTAATTATATAAATTCACATAACCATGTAATAGTCCATGCAAAATTAGCACTCCAGGATAGGTTAGTGGAAAAGTTAGTAAAAAATCATTTAGTCCCATTAGTAAAGCAGTTGCAAAATGAAATAAAAACATACATGATAAAGAGATATATAGATACTCTGGATTTGGTATAAAAAAGCAAATAGGCACCGAGATCATTGTTGCAATCGCACCATACGAAGCCATTTTTTCTAAAAAAGAATGCTTTTTTAAAAAACCTGAAACTTTAGGTATTCCGTAAGAATAAGTTCCTAATATATCCGAAAGCAAATTACCTCTTCTCCAATGAATAGATCTTAACTTAGCAATTCCCGAAGTAGCATACGCAATTAAGGCTTGAGCTCCAACAAAAGAAACAGACAACAACATTCCCATTTTACTTTCAATTAAAAAGCATATTGAAAAGGATAAAAAAGTTAATAATCGCATCTGATCAGCTCCGTCTTTTCCAATCGTTCTTAATTTGTACAAATAAAAAAGACCCACTGTAGTTAATATAAATGTTATCTTAAAAAACACTAATTCTTTTGTGAAAAGAAAAACTAAAGAAAGAAGTGTCAATAATAAAAACGAGTAATTAAATGCTTTCCACTTTATATATTTATTTTGAATTGTAATTGAAGGAAAAACAAAATCAATATATTTTTTGGGAACACTTGCTAACTCAAACGAAGAAACAAATGATGATAAAAGCAATATACAAACACTAATTGTGTATGCTGTTGTTATAGATAAATTTTCCATGGTTTTAAACTATTTGATTATACGATGCAAAAATGATTTTATCAATTATAATGTCTTTCATTCCCTTAGAAGATATAATACTAAATCTAATGGTGTTTTCATCATCAATTTCTTTTGTTTTATCTTTTAAAAAATCAGCTATTAATGATAATATATTTAGATAAAATATTGAAAGCTGTATTACTTTTTTATTTTCTAAAGCATGATATTCACCAATCAAAAAATGACAAGAATCTATAAGTCCTTTATTATAATATTTGAATGGATTCCAAAATGTTCTAAAAAAATTAAAATCTATATAAATTGGAACTTCTTCCCACTCTTGCTCTTCCCTATTAGTTATTTTATAAGCTATTCTATAATCACTCAATAAAGGCATTGGAGCAAAAAAACTGTAATTAGGAACTATCCCAAATTTATCCCATTTTTGAATTTTCTTTTGTAGTTTCTTTATCTGGTAAAGAATGCTTACCACAGTAAATATGGTAAGCACTACTAATATAAATAAGAACACTTATTAAGAATTTTTTTGTCTTATAGCTTTAAGTTGATCCAAAGTTAACACTTTGTCCAATCCACTTTCGTTAATTGCATTAAGTCCATCCATTTTACTAACCTCTGCGCCAGCAGCTGCAACCATAGGGCAAACTTGCGCTACTATTTGAACAGCAGGACATGCAGCCGTTGCAATGTCTGAAACTGCCGTTGCAGCATTTGTAGCAACATTTGTAACAGCACTAGCAATGTCTGAGACCGCACTAACTATAGAGCTAATAAATGATTTGAATTCAGTTGTTCCGTTTTCTTCTAATTGAGCAATCATTAAATCAATTGCTGCTAATTCTGATTTTGATAAATTTGACATAACTATTGTTTGTTTTATTTTGTCTACTCTATTCAGTTTTCGACTTTCCTGTTTTAAATTAAATTCTATTTATGGAATATTACATTAAGAACTTCCCCATAAAAATTTTCAGTTCTTCCCCATTTATTATAGTGGACTCTGAATGTACTTCTTAACTTTGTCTATAATCAATAATTATTTATACTTAATTAATATTATCATGTAAACACATGTTGCTTTAGCATAAAAACGAATAAATATAAGACGATAGAAATATCAAAAAGGCTAGCTTCAATTTGTTTTCTACCATAAAAATAACCACAAGAAATAAGCTAAAAAACAGATATTGGCACCAAGAGCTTGATTTGTGTCATAAGATGAGAAAATCCATTTACAAGAATTTAATGCATAAAAAAATCTTCCAATAAAATTGGAAGATTTTTAAATATCTTTTTACATAAAAATTATTTCAATATCTTAAACTTGCGTATAAAATCTTTGTATTTATCACTTAAATTTACCTTATGGTTTCCTTCTAATACAATTAAGTTGTCGGCAAGTATTATCTCCGAAATTCTATTAGTATTTACGATATAATTACGGTGAGTTCTTGCAAACTTATTAGTATCTAAAAAAGATATGATTTTAGTTAAAGAAAGAGCAACTAAAAATCTTTCTTTTTGTGTAATTATATTACAATATCTTTCTTCAACTTCAATATAAATAATGTCTTCAATTGCCACTTTCTTTAAAGCACTATTCTTTTTTATAAATAAATAATTGTTACCAATGACTGTATCTTCTTCTTCACTAACAAATACATTGGTTTGCTCATAAAATTTCTCAATTGCCATCTCAATAGCATATAAAACTTCTAACTCATTAAATGGTTTTAGTAAGAAACTAAATGGTTTAGTAAGTTTTGCTCTTTCAAAAATTTGACGGTCTTTTGAGCTTGTTAAGAAAACGAATGGTTTTGCAACATTTGGTGTTATAGTTAAGGTTTCAGCAAAAGTAATTCCTTCTGGTTGACCATTTAAGAAAACATCAATAATCACTAAATCTACTTTGTTCTGATAGAAAAGGGTTAATGCTTCCGTGTAATTGGTTGCTACTCCAACAACGTTATAATCATTTTCTAGAAGTACACTTGTTAATGCTTCTTCTTCAGATTTTGTATCTTCAATGATTAGAATATTTATTTTATCCATTAGTGTTTTCTTTTGGTAAAAATAAAATAAACTTTGTTCCTAAACCAATTTTACTTTCTATGTCTAATTTACCCCCATTTTTCACAAGCATAGATTTGCAAAGTTGCATACCTAAACCGGTTCCTATAATTTCTTTATTATTTTTTTTAGACAATTTTGTAGTTTCTTGTAATAATTCTTGAATGACTATGTTGCTCATTCCGACACCTGTATCTTCAATTACTAATTCTATAAAATTATCTTTTGGTTTATGCAAATAAATGGAAATAGTTCCTTTTTCATGAGAAAATTTAATTGCATTGTCTAACATATTTCTTAGAATAATTTTCAACGAATCTAAATCCATAAAAACATAAATATTTTTATCAATATTTATATTTAGATCTATATCTTTTTCAGAAACTATGGGTTTATAATTGTATTCTATTTGTTGAATAATGGAAAATAGATGTAATGATTCTTGCTGAAAAAACAATTGGTTGGTTTGTTGTTGCGACCAGTTGAGTAAGTTATCTAATAAGTTATACGAACTATTAGCAATGGCGTTGTTTTTGTGAAGTAGAACGTCAAGTTGTTCGTAGTTTTTGGTTTCTAAATGACTTAATAATTTTGTATTACTAGTTTTTAAAGCATTTACAGATGAACGCAAATCATGACTAACTATAGTAAATAGCTTGTCTTTTGTGGCGTTTAATTCGTCAAGGTTTTCTTTTTGTGAAAGAATTATTTTATTTGTTTTAATTTTCTGTCTGTAAAAATAAAGTCCAATACCAAACACACTCAATAATAAAACCGCCACAACAAGTAATCCATTTCGCTGTGTTTGTTTAATTTTATTTTCTACTTCAAGAACATGAATTTCTTCTTGCTTTTGCTTTATGGCAAATTTCTTTTCTACTTCAGCAACTGCCCAAATTTTATTTTGATCAGTTAATGAATCATTCCATTTTCCTGCTTCTTTTCTGTAAACAAGTGCTTTTTCAAAGTTTTTTCTATTTTCTTCAACTACGGCCATATTATTGGCGGCAGTTTTTTTTAACCTAAAATTCTTTACTTTTTTAGACAAATAATATGCTTTCTCAAAAAAAGGAATTGCCAAATTATCCTTATACTGATTGTAATACAAATTTGCAACATCTCCGTAAGCTCCAATAAGCATTAAGGTATCTTTTTCTAATTCCTGTAATTTTGTGCTTTTTAAAAGATAAGATTCTGCTCTTTTAAAATCTTGTAAATGCAAATAACAAATTCCTAAATTATGATTTACAATACTTTTTTTTATGTTAAAAGAATTAGTCTCAGGAAAATTTTGAAATTCTTCTAAATAAATTATAGCGGTTTTAAATTCATTTTGTTCTAATGCAATTTCTCCTAAAATGTTTTTTACACTTTCGTAAAATTCAAATGTTTTTGAAATTTTATTAAACTCTTTTTTTGCTTCGACAAGCATTTTTTTTTGTTTAAAACTAAAACCTCTAAAAAAATGGCAAAAATTGGTAAGTTCGGGTGTTTTTTTGTTAAAGCTAAGTTGTCTCATGGAATACACTAAAGTAGAATCCCAATTTTTTTTGAAAAAGAATAATTGAGCTTTATTAAAATTTATTTCCTGAGTAAATTTTTCGCTTTTAGTTTTAATATCATTTTTAAACAAAATTTCATTGTCATTTTGCTGTGAAAAAAGCAAAAAAGAAGTATTGAAGAGTACTAGAAAGTATAATATTTTAATCTTTATCAATCTGTAATTTTCTTACAAATATAATTGAATTTGACAATAAAAAAAACAGGGGAAATAAAACCTCTGTTTTTTTTATTAATTCTTAAAGAAAAAATGTTTTAATTAAGGTTGTACAGTGGTCTCTGTTCCTCTAGATGTAACAGGGTCTTCATCCCAAACAAATGTCATTATTGAAGCAGGCTTGTTTCCCAAAGAAAGATTAAAATTTACTTGATATACACTAAACGTTTTCGCTTCTTTTTCTAAATTATTATATGAAATATTAAACGTTGGTAGTAATTGGCTATTATCATAATAAACTTTAATATTATCAGAAAGAGGAGTAGGAATTACTGCTGCTGCATCAATAAAAATCACAGCAGAAACTTGAAGATTCTTTTTTCCTGAATCATAATACGCTTGAACAACTGGTGCGAAAGGTTTTTTTGACCGTGCATTAGGAAATGTTACTGGACTAAATAGAGATGTGACTATTGAACCATCTATAATTGTTCCTGGAGGTAGTACTGGTGTACATGTTGAATTTGCTGTACTCATAATATAAATTATTTAATTTGTTTCTTTTTTTAAAATACTGTTTGTTAATTTTTAAATATAAAAGTTATTATTGCTTAACTACTTTTATTGTTTTCTCTTTTCCTTCTGAAGTTACTTTTATAAAATATGACGCTTTTGGAAAGTTTGATAAATCTATTTGAACGGTTGAATTATTGGTTTTATTTTCAAGTATTACCTGTCCAAGTAAGTTAATTACAAGAATACTATCAATGGTATTAGAACATTCAATACTTAAAATGTTGGAAGTTGGATTTGGATAAAAATTAAGATTATTGATATCAAAATCTTCAACACCTAAAGGAATGGCGAAAACAGGGTTGCTTCCTGGGAAATTAGCACCCCCAGGATTTATATCATAACTAGTAGTTTCGTTATGATTCCAATTCGAAATTGTTGAAATAGCTGTAATTAAACTACTTTTATTTCCTGTTTTTGGACCTATGTAAACATTATCATCTCCATGATATCCTGCAGAAGCAGGGTCTCTACTTAAAGAAATCGCATTAGTTCCCAAAGTTAAACTTGGTGGTAAATAAGAATTAAAAATATTGCTTAAACCTGAGCCAGGCACTAAAAATTGGCCAGCAACTTGAGGAATAGTATTATGTGTTAAAGCAAATGGATTACACCAAGCAAAAACATAAGTTGTTACAGTCGTAGCATTAGGACCTTGGAAAATAAACCAATTGTCTCCTCCTGCAGCTGATGGGCATGCTGTTGTAACAGTGTTTGTCCAACCAATTACAGTGACATTACCAAGAAGCCCTGAAACTACTGGTGTTCCGGAAGCTGCATTAATAGTGAATTTCGTTACGGTTCCGGCAGCTAGTGCTGAAGTTGTTGTCCATTGAATAGACCCTTCTGAGGTATTGCCGGTAGAAACTGTACTAAAAGCGCTTGTTGTTTCATCATATGCATAATCTGTTATGCGAATAACTGTGCCTGATAATATTGGCACAAGATTTACTATGGCCATTTCATAAGGTACTGAATCATAGTTTAGCCCTACAATTGCCATGTCACCTGCACTTAATGTAGTTTGTGCATTTAAGGATGAAAATAAACTTAAAAAGGATCCTAAGAAGAGTAATTTTTTTAACATAGTTTTCGTAAATTTAATTAAGTAAAAATATAAAAAAAATGGACTATTTGTAAGAATAGTCCAATTAATCTTAAGGTCTACTTGGGTATACACCTTCGCAACAAATAATGTATTGCATGGCTACAAAATTTGGAACTGTAGAAATTGGCTGAGGACCAGAACCCCAAGGTGATAATGAAAGACCAGTTGGGTCAAAATTTAAAGTGTTATTTACAGTTGAACTAACTCCGACTAAGTTTTGATTTGGTGCTGCATTAGTATAAAGATTAGGGGCATCAGCACCATTTGTATCAACCGTTTTTCCTAGAGCATTATTTGTTAAAGATGGAGTAGAATTTTGCCCGTTACTTGTACTGGCTTGTAAAACTGTATTTACAGTTAAGCTTCCTGAAAGATTAGATCCAGTCCCTTTTATAATCGTGTGGGTATGTGGTGGCATGTTAGCCGCAGTAATTGTAGCAGATTGAGTCCCTCCAACTTGACCATAAGCATAAGTCCCTCCAGGGTGTGCTCCACTAATATTTGCACATTGTGTTGGAAATGCCCCACGAAAATCGGGAAGTTTAAATGTAGTCGTTCCGTCACCACCATAAGTTGTACCAAGAATAGAAAACAAAGCTTGGTATTGATTGATTGGCAAAGATTGCCCTTCACAAGTAAAGTAACCTCGTGGAGCAAAGTTACCAGCAAATAATTTGATTACTCCCATTATTTCGTCCATAGTTTTTAGTTTTAAAAAGTTAATTTTGATTAATTATATGTTCAAAGATATTTTGATTTAAAAATAGATTTAATAAAAAATGTCATGAAATCAATTTTTAATGTCATAAGATTGAATAGTAACTATTTTTAAGTCTTTTCGGGAGTAATATTGATTTCTTAATCTATGTTAAGTGTCTTTCATTTCTCATAAGTGTAAATTTGTATCATAATAATTACTAAATTTATATATTATGAAAAATACAGTTTTACACAAAGCAAATACTCGCGGACATGCAGATCACGGTTGGTTAAATGCTTATCACAGTTTTAGTTTCGCTAGTTGGTACAATCCAGAAAGAGTTCAATTTGGAACGTTACGTGTTTTAAATGACGATACTGTTGCAGCTGGAATGGGTTTTGGAACACACCCTCACGATAATATGGAAATTATTACCATTCCGTTAGAAGGCGATTTGGCTCACAAAGACAGCATGGGAAATACTGAAGTTATCAAAACTGGCGATGTGCAAGTAATGAGTGCTGGAACTGGAATTCAACATAGCGAATTCAATCCAAATGCTGATCAGCAAACAAAATTATTCCAAATTTGGTTGTTTCCAAAAACTAGAAATGTAGAACCTCGTTACCAACAAATTACATTAGATGTAACGGAACAAAAAAATAATTTCGCGCAAATTTTATCTCCAAATGCAGATGATGCGGGAGTTTGGATTCACCAAGATGCGTGGTTTCATTTAGCATATTTCGAAAAAGATTTTTCTAAAACCTACGAATTGAAAAAAGAAGGAAACGGAATGTATGTTTTCGTAATTTCTGGAACAATTACTGTTGATGGACAAGAATTAGAAACGCGTGATGGATTAGGAATTACTGATTTTAAAACCTTAGATATTAAAGCGACTTCTGATTCGAAATTTTTATTAATGGAAATTCCAATGGAACACTAAAAGATTCAGTCTTCAGTCGCAGTCTCAGTAAAAAGAAAATTATGAACGAAGAAGTACAACTAAAAAATAATGATAAAAACGGTGCTTTTTTCATTGAAATTGACGGAAAACAAGAAGCATTAATGACTTTCGTTTTTGCTGGTGATGATAAAATTATTATTGATCATACGGAAGTCAATCCAGGAAATAACGGAAAAGGTTTTGGAAAGAAAATGGTAGCAAAAGCTGTTAAATTTGCTAGAGAAAAAGGAATTAAAATTATTCCACTTTGTCCGTTTGCGAAAAGCGTTTTTGATAAAACTCCAGAGTTTAACGATGTTTTATAAACATGGAAAATCTTTTAGAAAATAACATTACAGGAAAAATTGGTGTACAGAAATATTTGTGTACCATTTCTTGGCGTAACGGAACTTTTGTAATGGACGAACCGGAAAGTATTGAAGGAAAAGACTTGGGTCCAGATCCATATTCCACACTTTTGGCTTCTTTGGCAGGTTGTACGTTGTCGACTTTGCGAATGTATATCGATAGAAAAGGTTGGGATATTCCGGAAATAAACATTTCATTGAATTTATCTCAAGAAAATAATCCTGAATTAACGACTACCATTTCAAGAACGATTACTTTTTCAAACACAATTGAAGAAGATATAAAAAACAGGTTATTAGTCATTGCCGAAAAATGTCCTGTTTCGAAAATTCTAAAAAATAACATTTTAATCAACACAACTATATAGTCATGGATCCGAAAAATAGTATAAAAGAATATACAAATGGCGAAGTAACCATTGTATGGCAATCTGGAAAGTGTACGCATTCTGGAAATTGTGTAAAGAATAATCCAGATGTGTTTAAACCAAAAGAACAACCTTGGATTACACCAGAAAATTCGACTACTGATAAAATTATTGAAACTGTGAAAAAGTGTCCTTCTGGCGCTTTGTCATTTTATTTAAACGATAAATAATGGTTCAATTTTCAACGACAGTAAACGCTTCTTTGGAAAAAGTGTGGCAACATTTAATTCTAAAAATTGAAAAGCCAGAAAACTTTGTTCCAGGCGTAAGTGATGTAATTATTTTGGAGAAAAACGAAGACTTTGTAACCAGAAAAATGACAATCACTATAGCAGAAAACGCTACAACTTTGGTAGAGAAAATTACTTTCATTCCGAATAAAGTGCGGTTTTTGTTGTTAGTGCATCCGAAGTTTGAAGGTTATGTGGATAATGATATTAAAGCGATTTCAGATAATGAAACCGAAATGACATTTACCATCAACTGGAAAGATAAAAACACGCAATCTGAATTTGAAAATCAAGAAATGGTGAAAAACGGCGTATTAAAAACGAAAACTTTTATAGAAAATAACTAATGAGAAAAATCATTGCTTTTGCGGGTTCTTCAAGTAAGACATCCATAAACAAACAATTGGTAACTTATGCTGCCAACCAATTTGAAAATGCTTCGGTGGAAGTTTTAGATTTAAACGATTATGAAATGCCTGTTTTTTCTGTTGATAAAGAAAAAGAAAACGGAATTCACCAATTAGCAACCGATTTCTATGCGAAAATTGGAAGCGCCGATTTACTTGTTATTTCATTTGCAGAACACAACGGAAATTTTTCTGCTGCTTTCAAAAATGTATTAGATTGGACGTCAAGAATCAATGCGAAAACCTTTCAGGAAAAAGAAATGCTTTTATTAGCAACTTCTCCTGGAGCTCGTGGTGGAAGTTCAGTGTTAGATATTGCCACCAAACGATTTCCATTTCAAGGCGGAATTGTAAAAGGAAGTTTTTCTTTGCCAAGCTTCAACGATAATTTTAATCCAGAAAAAGGAATTACAAACGAAGACTTGAAAAAGCAATTATTAGAAATTATAAAAGCGATTTAGTTTATTAATTATAAAAGAAAAGGGAAGTTCTGATTTAGAAACTTCCCTTTTTTATTTTACTTTTTCAAACTTAAATTCTCAAATGTCGAAACATCAATAATTTCTTCATTATCCAAATCGAAAGAGATTTTCACATTGTCACCAACAGCCGTAATTGGCAATTGATTAGAAATTTGAGACGAACCTACAAATATATTAGGAACATCTTTTACCGTGAAGTAATAAAAACTATTTCCGTTTTTCACATCATTCTGAATCCTTACAATAGCGGATTCAACTACTTTTTTTGCAGACTTACTATCCGCATTTATTTTATTTCCAGAAGAATTTAATACGGTTTTATATGCCGTTAAGGCTTCGCGCATCGTGTTTCCAGTTCCAACAATCGTGTAATCTGAGATAGAAACCATAGCATACATTTTCACCAAACCACCGTTGTCTTTTAATGTCATCACATACGTTGGAATGTTGTTAATATTATATGGAATGGGTAATGAAGCATTAAACCCTTTTTCTTGTACTTTTCCTTGTGCCGAACTTTGTGCAGCAAATTCCGTAGCACCACTTTGCTTGTAAAAAGTAGTTTCTTTAGTTCTAGTATCTACTAAAACAAAACCAACTGCCGATTCGTCTTTTCCTACAGATGTAATTCCAGTATACCAATACGATTTATTGTCTTCACCATATACTAAAGTTAAATCTTCTGTAATTTGAAGTTTATTTTCGTTAGAAAAATTCCAATAGCCTTTTACATATTCGCCCCAATCGTTCAATTGATTTTTTATGAATGAAATCGGCTGAATTCTGTCTATCCAAATTGGTGTTTTTTTAATATTGTATTCTTTTATATCACCACTTTGTGCATTTACAACAACAACTCCAGTAGCATCATTACCAGAAAAACCAACTTGCTTTTTGTATTTGGTAACTACCCAATAAGGTACTCCAGCATCGTCAATTTCAAAAGAAAAATCGGTTAAACCAACTGTGCTATACCCATTAAAATATAAATAACGGTGTAAATTACTTTCAAAATATGCTTCTCTTTGATATTTTAATAAAATAGGCTTTCCATTAATTTCTTGAACCAATTTTACATCACGTTCATTCGTTGCCGAAACCATTACATATCCTGTTGTTCCTTGTTTGTTGTTTAACCATTTGAAAAAACCAGAATGTTCTAATGGTGCAATCCAATACAATTTATTGTTAACTTTCTGGATGAAAAATTCTCCTAAATGTGCCTGACTTCCTAATGCTGGCTGAGATCCTAATATTTTTTCGCCTAATAAATACGCTAAACTTTCATCAACTACTCTAATTTCATTCATAGAAATCGGAGCAATATGATTGGTTAATTTATCTCCAGTAGCTACTTTTCCTATTAAATTTCTATAATCCTGATTTCTAAAAATGGGATGCGAAGTAAAAAAAGGCAATACAAACGAGTACAAAATAGAAATACCAACCAATAATGCAGGAATTTTCCAAAAAACGGTTACTGGTTTAAATGTTTTTCCGTCTTGACTTAATGTGAATTTCGAAAAAGCAAAAAACAATAATGCGGCAATTATTAATAATAACACCGTGATGCCTGCAAAACCATAACTTAATACGGGTAATGAAACATAAAAATAGAATACTGTAACTAGTAATACAAATACTATTGGTAGAATTTTTTTCATTTTATTTAGTTTTTAAATATTAGACATTTATTCGACAAGATTGTTACAAAATAAGTATTTTTGTTTTCAAATATTTTAGAAACCTATACCTTATATTCTAGTAAATATTTTTTAAAACTAAACTAAATTTAAACTAAAAAAATGAAAGCATACATATTTCCAGGTCAAGGCGCGCAATTTTCAGGAATGGGAAAAGACCTATACGAAAACTCGGCTATTGCTAAAGAATTATTTGAAAAAGCGAATGAAATATTAGGTTTCCGAATTACAGATATCATGTTTGAAGGAACAGCCGAAGAACTGAAAGAAACCAAAGTAACACAACCAGCCGTTTTTTTACATTCGGTTATTTTAGCAAAAACTTTAGACAACTTTAAACCAGAAATGGTTGCTGGACATTCTTTAGGTGAATTTTCAGCTTTGGTTGCCAATGGTGCTTTGTCATTTGAAGACGGATTAAAATTAGTTTCAAAAAGAGCCATTGCCATGCAAAAAGCATGTGAAATTGCGCCTTCTACAATGGCGGCAGTTTTAAATCTTGATGACAAAATCGTAGAAGATATTTGTGCTTCTATTGATGGTGTTGT
>NZ_JAYSSZ010000055.1:0-5391 GCF_043720215.1 Flavobacterium sp.
ATCCTGTCCATTTTGTGAAATTTGTTCCAACAAAATCTACCGCTATTGAAAAAAAAAGAGAAAATAAGAATAATTTAGATTTTAAATTGGGTAATTTATACCAAAATAGTATTCCTATAATACTGGATATTAAAGTTAAAAAAATCGAATAAAATCTTAAATTTTCTAGCATATTTTAGTTCTCCCCATATTCAATTTTAGGAGGATTCCCCATTCCTCCAAAGTTTAAAGGCTGTATTTCAGTTGCATCTGTATTTTCTTCTGTTGTCATTCTTCCGTCTGTTCTAAGTGTTCTGTCAGAGCTTCTTTTTTTAGTTGGCGCCAAAAAAATAGTTGTTAAACCTGCTTTTTCATTATAAGTAGCAGTGTCATTAGGATAAACACCTAAATAGAACCTAATACCATTTACTTGTATTCCTTTTTTCTCTCCTTCAGTTTTAATATAATGTATATAATTTTCTAACTCTTCAACAGAATACCATATAGCATTTGCATCTTCTCTATTAATACTTTGTAAAATCACTCCAGATCTTTCATTAATGTATCTAGTGTTTAAATTTCTTGCCATCTCTTGGGTTATCAATTGAGAAGGAGCTCCATGATTTATTACTGTTCCACAAGAAATAAATGCAAAAAGTGAAAAAATAGATGTCGTAGCAAAATAAATTCTTTTCATAGTTTTTAGTTTTAGTTGTTATTGATGCAAATATATCTACATGTAATTTTTTCGGCAAGGGGAAATGTCCCCTTTTTTTTTACTATTTTTTATTTTTTTATTACCGCTAAATTCCTTTAAAAAAAACAGGTAATATACTCTTTTGCAGATATTTAAATAATTACAATTTTACCAAATCAAATTAGTGCACAAATTGATAGGTGAAATCTGAAAAACCTAAAAAGAGTAAGAAGCAATTATTTACAACTAGAAATTATGAGTTTATATCACGAAGTTTTTCAAGGGGAATCGTTTAGTGAACAAGATTACTTTGAAGCAGTTAGATATGTTTTAGGACCTGAATATTCAAATTTAGGCGAAAGCGAGTTAGAAAATGTCCTTTTATCAAGAGTAGATCAAATGTCAGAAAGCGAAGCTGAAGGATTTTGGTCTAGCTTAGGGAATGTAGCCAGTAGTATAGGTTCTGGAGTCTTACGTGGCGTTTCTGCCATAGCTCCAATTGCGGGTACTGCAATTGGAACTTATTTTGGAGCACCACAAATAGGAGGTGCGCTCGGAGGTTTGGTTAGTAATCTAGCAGGTTCTGGGGCAACTGCTTTGTCAAATTACAACCAACAAAACCAACAAAGACAACAACAAGCACCGCCAAGAAGATATGCGCCACAACAACCACAGCGTCAATATCAGAATCCACCATCGCAATTTAGACAAACGGTTAATAACACAGGTCGCTATTTAGCTAATGCAGGAAGAGCTGCTTTACCAGCAATTAACCAATACATTCAGGATAATCCAGTGCAATTGAATCCACAAGCGAGACAAGATATTGGTAGAGTTCAAAATCTGTATGGTCAATTGGGCGGTATTATCAATAATCCACAATTTCAAGCAGGACAAGCACAACAAAGTTTAGGAACTGCTAGTCCAAATGCACCAATTGAAAGCCACTCGTTTGCAGAATTGATTGAAAACGTGAATTATTTGACTGAAAACATTTTGTATGAATACTACAATGGTGGATTTATACCAAGTGAGGATTATTTTGTAAACGATTATGGTCAGTTTGTGGGAAGCAATTCTCCAAGCAGAATCAATCGAGTACAAACATCGATTGCAAGTTTGTAAACATAAAAAAAGATAGTATGGAAGCGTATATACAAATGTTGAAAGAGCAAAATCCAGAAATGGCAAAATATTTTGAGATGATGCAACCTATGATGGAAAAAAAAGAAACTATAGAAGAAACTCCTTTTATTGATTTAGAATTGGAAGAAAAAATCAAAAAAATGAAAAGGATAAATCAAAAGTTATTCGCCATCGTAGAAGAATTAAAAGCGCAACTAAATTTTGAATTATCACAAAACGACGATATCGCAAAAGCCATTGGAGCTTGCACTGAATGTTTTGGAGAAAATATAGATTGTACAGAATGTTTTGGAACTGGAAAACCAGGAAACAATGTGCCCGATTTTATTCTGTTCAACAAGTATGTACAACCAGCTATACTAAAATACAATAAACATTATTTCAATAAAAATTAAATACATATTAACAATTAAAAATTAAAGTTATGAGCTATTACGAAAGTTATTTAGACGAAGATTTATTAAATGAAGATTTATTAAACGAAGATTTACTAGAAAGTTATGGGGAAAGTTTTGATGAAGCAAGATCAAACAGAAGACCATTTGCTAGAAGAATAAACCCTTCTGTAAGTCCAGGTGTTAGACAGCGTTCTAATTTTGGAGGTAATTTGAGCGGAAATTCTGCAGATTATGCTACAAAAAGCGACTTAAAAAAATCATTAGATACCATTTCTAAAGATGTAAACGAACTTAAAACCACCACTATTGCTACCAATAAAGCTTTAGTTTCATTAGATGCAAAACACACTCAATTAGCAAAAATTGACCTTCAAAAGAACGACAATCAAACTAAAGTGTTGAAAAATATGCAAATGATGAATATGATGGGTTCGTTATTAAATCAGCCAAAATTGAAAGTTGAAAATCTTCAAATTAATCCTGCAAAAGCTGCAGAAGGAGGAAATCCCGCAGTTCCCGCAACTATTGGTGTTGTTCAAGGTAAAAACCCAATAGAAGTTGATATGACGATGTCATTATTATTGCCAATGTTAACTACAATGGGGGATTCAGGTTCAGGAAAATCATCAGACAGTATGAATATGATGTTGCCTTTGGTCTTAATAATGGGTCAAGGTGGTAGCAATAATGATAGTAGTAAAATGCTGCCATTAGTCTTAATGATGACTATGATGAACAAATAAAAAAATACTTGGGCAGTGAAATATTGCTGCCCAATTATTTCATTTTTTAACAATTAAATATAAGAAACTATGAATCCACTTAATCTAATTATGAGTTACTTTATAGCAAACAGCAGAGCTGAACATTATGGAATAAAAGACCCTCAAGAAATTCAAAAAACGGGACTTATTGCAGGAATGATATCGGCAAATCCAATAATAAGTTATTTACTTATTGAAAATAAAGCAAAAGAATTGGAAGTAATTCCTGCTAGAAATTCTGCTCCAACTGGAACAGCTACAGGAGGTTCAACAACTCCAACAACTCCAACGATTCCAACAACGACTGGAACTCCAACAACAACTGCACCAGATCCTATTTTGGAAAAATTGGATAAGCTCAATAAAAAACTAGGAGACAGTCAAAAAGCGATTGGTGATCTTACCGAAAAAATCGAAACCATTAAGAAATCTTCTCAGGATAATAAAGCCGGAATAGATAGTATTAATACCATAATTGCTGAATTGCCAAAAGTTATAGATAGACTAGGTGCACTTGAGAGAAAAGTAGAGGCAATAAGTAATGTACAACCTGCAACTGTTACTGAGGTAAAACCATTAACAAAAAAATAAAGCACAATGGAAACTATAACCACAACTAAAGCGGATGAGATATTAAAAACACTCAAAAAAATAGATCAAAAAACAGATCAATTAGAAGCAAATAGTATTGAAAATTTATCAAAACTTATAGATGATAAATTTCAGAAAAATTTTCTAAAAGTTGGAAGTGTTGAAACTCAAAAACTTTCAAAAGAATTGGATTTGCAAATCAAACATTTTCAATTACAAAATGAAATTGCAAGTTTAGCCGATCGTAAAAAAGAAATCGAAAAGTTACATTTAGATAAAAACAGGGATAAACTTTCTATCGTTGATCAAGAGATTTTATCAAAACTGCTTGAAATGTCTAGTGACGGTGGAATTTTAGATAAATTTTTAAAAGCCATAAGTAATGACGATGATTTTTCTTATTTCAATTTACTATCTATTTCGTTTTTAAGAAGTTCAATTTTTGATTTAGAACGAAAACTATCAAATCTAGTAATTCAGCCAGAACCTGTAATACCATAAACAATGGATCCGCGACTAAAAATAATACTTTACGGAAACCAAGAAGAAGAACTTTCACTATTAATGCGGTTGTCAAATACAGAACAGTATCCTAAAAACTGCAAAGTGATTTCGCAATTTGGAGATATTATAAGTTGTAGGATAAAAAGAAAATTTTTAAACCAAGTTTATCATAGCCCAGAAGTAAAAAGTTTAAAAGCGCCAAGAGTTATTCCGTCAGACGATTTTTTGCACGAAAAAGTTAGAAGATACAAATACAAGTCAAAAACAGTAATCAACGAGAATCAAACATCAAAAGTGGTTTTTGGAATAGTTGATTTTGGATTCGATTTCACACATCCTGATTTTATAAACAATGGAAAAACCAGATTTGAAAAAATTTGGGTGCAATCAGAAAAAAGTGATGGCAACAAGTTTGGATACGGAAAATTCATCAATCAAAATCAATTAAATGATGCACTGGACGATGATTTTCCTTTCAAAAAAATAGGCTACCATCCCGGAAAATCTGATCTATTTGGTACAGGATCTCACGGAACCCACGTATTAGGCATTGCGTGCGGAAACGGAAGTGTAGCTAACAAAAGTTTCGCGCCAAACTGCTCAATAATAGCTGTTGATATGGGTTCAAATCTGGTTAATGGTTCAAATTTATCACTTGGAGACTCCGTAAAACTAATCGAAGGTCTAGATTTTATTTTAAACGAAGCTGGAAATCGCCCTGTTGTAATTAATATGAGTCTTGGTGGTCACGGAGATGCACACACTGGGCAAACTCTAGTAGAACAAGCCATTGACAATCTCTTAACTTCAAGAAATAGTACCGCAATAGTACAAAGTACAGGCAATTACCATCAGGCAAAAGCACACACTTATGGCGACATTAAAACCAATGGAAAAATTAAAATTCCGTGGATGTTCAAAAAAAAAGACAGAACACCAAACGAAATGGAAATATGGTATGAAGGAGATGATATTTTGAGTGTGGATATTTATGATGATAATAAGAAATTATTATTGTCTTCTACTCCATTTCAAGATGAAATAATAGTTAAAGACAATCAAGAAGTTGGGATTTGCTTGCACAGAAGCAATGAACCCAACACGCACAAAAACCAAATAGATATATTAATAAATGGGAAACTAAATTCTAAATATTGGACCATTGAACTCATCGGCAAAAAAGTAAATAACGGCAGATACCATTGTTATATAGAAAGAGATGATAGTGGGCAATCGATTTTTTTACCACAAATAGTGAATCAAACTCACACCACCAACTCTATTTGCAATTCTAAATATAGTATAGTGGTTG
>NZ_JAYSSZ010000056.1:0-5380 GCF_043720215.1 Flavobacterium sp.
GCGGTTTTGGTTTCAGCTAATAAAGAAAATGCTAAAATAAAAATTATTGGAGATGGTTCTATAAACGATGCCAATCATATTTCTGGACCATCGAGAACAGGCGAAGGACTTTTCAGAAGCATCGAAAGTGCTTTATTGGAAGCCAAAATCAAGCCAAATCAAATTGATTATATTTCTGCTCACGGAACAGCGACGCCGTTTAATGACGAAATGGAAGCCATTGCATTTAACAGATTAGGATTAGAAAATGTTCCGATAAATAGTCTAAAAGGATTTTATGGACATACTTTAGGTGCTTCTGGATTGCTAGAAACCGTTATTGGAATTCAATCTGTTTTAGAAAATAAATTATTCGTTTCTTTAGGTTTTGATGAAATGGGCGTGAGTCAACCCATTAATATTATTAAAGAAAATCAAGATAAAAACTGCAACTATTTCCTAAAAACAGCATCTGGTTTTGGTGGTTGCAATACAGCGGTTTTATTCGAAAAAATAAAATAATGTTAGAAAATAAAACCTACATACAATCCTTCTGCACCATTCAGAATAATGAAATTATACTGAATGGAGAATCGATTTTTAAATCGGATTCTGATTTATTTTCTGATTTTTCGAAGAAAGCCTATCAAAATTTCGATATCAATTATCCAAAATTTTTCAAAATGGATAATTTGAGTAAATTGGCTTTTTTAGCTGCTGAATTACTTCTGAAAAATGAAATTGACGAATCTAAAGAAAATAATATTGCTTTAGTTTTTGCCAATAAATCATCAAGTTTAGATACCGATGTAAAATACCAAAATTCAATTTCCGACAAGGAAAATTATTTTCCGTCTCCAGCAGTTTTTGTTTACACGTTACCCAATATTTGCATCGGAGAAATTAGTATCAAACACCAATTGAAAAGTGAAAATTCTTTTTTTATCTTTGACGCGTTCCATTCGGAATTCATGACAAATTATGCCAACGTACTTTTGCATACAAAAAAAGCAGAAAAAGTGCTTTTCGGTTGGGTCGAATATTATAATGAAGAATACAAAGCATTCCTTTATTTGGTTGCCAACGAAGGGAAAACAGAACATAATAAAGAAATAATAGAAAATTTATATAACAAATAATATGGAAGCGTTAAAACAAGAATTAAAAGAAAAAATCATTGAAGTTCTAAACTTAGAAGATATAAATGTAGCAGATGTAAATGATGATGATGCCTTATTTGGCGACGGACTAGGATTAGATTCTATCGATGCTTTAGAGCTTATTGTTATGCTTGACAAAGATTACGGAATCAAATTAGTAGATCCAAAAGAAGGAAAAAATATTTTCCAATCTATCGAAACCATGGCAGCTTATATCACTGCAAACAGAACAAAATAATTTTAGATTTTAGAGTTCAGATTTTAGATTTAAAAATGTATGACTACAAACGAATTAAAATTAAGAACTAAAAATTTTTCCATCTTGATAATAAATTTGGTTGAAAAATTACCGAATTCAATAGCAGGAAAAACTATTGCAAATCAAATTATTAAGTGGAACATCAGTTGGTGCAAATTACCGAGCTGTTTGTAGGGCTCGAAGTGATAGAGAATTCATCTCTAAAATGAATATAGTTTTAGAAGAAGCTGATGAAACAATGTTTTGGCTAGAATTAATTATTGATAGAAAATGGTTTGATATAAACGAAGTTTCAAATTTATTAGATGAAGGCAATCAACTAACAGCAATTTTTGTTAGCTAATTAAAAACTGTTAACACGAGAATAAGTAATTCAAAAATCTAAATTTTAATAAGTAAAAAAAATAATCTAAAATCTGAATTCTAAAATCTAAAATGGAATGAAAGGAGTCGCAATAACAGGAATGGGAATAATATCGGCAATCGGGAATTCGGTTGAAGAAAATTATTTTTCGCTCGTCAATAACAAAACGGCAATTACAACCATCGAAAATATATCGACGGTACATGCTGATTTGAGAAAAGTGGGTGAAATCAAGAAAACCAACCAAGAGTTAGCTGATGAACTTCAACTTCCTTCAGATAATAATTTTTCGAGAACCACTATGATTGGTGCCATTGCAGCCAAACAAGCAGTTGCAAATGCAGGAATTACTTCGATAAATGAATACAAAACAGGACTAATTTCGGCAACTAGCGTTGGTGGAATGGACATGACTGAAAGATATTATTACGATTATTTCGAAAAGCCAGAAACCATTAAATATGTTAGTTGTCATGATGGTGGCGATGTGGCTCAAAAAATAGCCAATGAATTAGGTTTAAACGGAATGGTAACCACAATAAGTACTGCTTGTTCGTCGGCAGCCAATTCGATTATGTTGGGTGCAAGATTAATAAAATCAGGAAAACTAGATCGAGTGATTGTGGGCGGAACTGATGCTTTGGCAAAATTTACCATCAACGGATTTAAAACCTTGATGATTTTATCGGACGGATATAATATGCCATTTGATAATGACCGTAAAGGATTAAATTTAGGTGAAGCCGCCGCTTTTTTAGTGTTAGAATCGGACGAAATTGTAAAAAAAGAAAACAAAAAAGTATTGGCAAGAGTTTCTGGTTACGGAAACGCAAACGATGCTTTTCATCAAACTGCTTCTTCCGAAAACGGAGATGGTGCCTTTCTAGCAATGGAGAAAGCGTTTCAAGTTTCGGGACTAAAACCAGGGCAAATTGATTATATCAATGTGCATGGAACTGCAACACCTAACAATGATTTATCAGAAGGAAGAGCAATAGTTCGAGTTTTTGGTGAGAAAAATATTCCCGACTTTAGCTCAACAAAACCATTTACAGGTCACACATTAGCAGCAGCAGCAGCAATTGAAGCAGTTTATAGTGTTTTGGCAATTCAAAATAATGTGGTTTTTCCAAATATGAATTTTAAAACACCGATGGAAGAGTTTAATATGATTCCACAAACCACTTTAAAACAAAAAAATATCGAACATGTTTTGTCTAATTCATTCGGATTTGGCGGAAATTGTTCGACCGTAATTTTTTCAAAAAGCGAATGAGAAAGACATATATAAATGGTGTAGGTTGTATTTCGGCTCAAAAAACGTTCGACACAATTTTTTTGGAAGAAGCAATAATAAATGAAACGACTAATGTTTTGCCATTAGAAATTCCTGTTTACAAAGATTTTATTTCGCCAACGGCAATTCGAAGAATGGCAAAAGGAGTGAAAAACGGAATTGTAGCTTCGGCATTGGCCATGAAAGAAGCAAATACCGAAACTTTTGATGCTATTATTACAGGAACAGGAATGGGCTGTATAGACGATTCTGATAAATTTCTAAGAGCATTAATCGATAATAACGAAGAATTTTTAACACCAACTTCTTTTATCCAATCAACTCACAATACAGTTGGTTCTCAAATCGCTTTGGGATTGCAATGCAAAGCCTATAATTTCACTTATGTAAATGGTTCGGTTTCTTTCGAATCGGCACTTTTAGATGCAAAATTACAGTTTGATGAAAACGAAGTTTCCTCAATTTTAATTGGAGGAATAGATGAAATGAACGATTATACAGCATCGCTTTTTAAGTTGGCTGGATTTGTAAAACAAGACAATGAGAGTCCGTATAAAGTGCTAAATTCAACTACAAAAGGAGTTGTATATAGTGAAGGCGCTACTTTTTTTGTTCTCGAAGATAAAAAACAAGAGAATTCGTATGCTGCCGTTTTAGATGTTGAAATCATTAACAAGCTTCAAATTGATGAAGTTGAAACAAAAATAATTGATTTTCTAAAATCAAATTTATTACAAATCTCTGATATTGATGCAGTAGTTTTGGGTTACAACGGCGATGTAGAAACTGATGTTTTTTATAGAAATATTGCTGAAAACACTTTTGCAAAAACACAACAAGTTTATTATAAACATTTGTCTGGCGAATACAATACAGCATCTGCTTTTGGATTGTGGGTTGGTGCAAAAATTATAAAAACGCAACAAATTCCTGAAATTCTAAAAGTAAATCATTTAGAAAACACAAACTATAAAAACATACTTTTATACAACCAATACAAAGGAATCGATCATAGTTTTACTTTAATTTCAAAATGCTAAATTACAGAAATACAAATATTGTTTTTTTTGTACTTTTTGCCTTACTATTACTTTTTAGTTTTTTTGTAACGGTAAATTGGTGGTTATTTCTGTTGCTTTTTGTTTCCAGATTTATTGTTATAATTACGGGTTCTACTCAAATTCCTTTAAATTTTTTTTTAAAAGCGTATTGTAACAATCCGTTAGAAAAAGAAAAAAATATTGCACTAACATTCGATGATGGACCACATGAAATGACATTATTGGTTTTAGATGTTTTAAAAAAGCACAATACAAAAGCTACTTTTTTTTGCATTGGTAAAAATATAGAAAAACACCCTGAAATCTTAAAAAAAGTCATTGCTGAAGGACATATTGTAGGTAATCATTCTTATGACCATTCTCGACTTTTCGATTTTTATAGAAAAGACAAATTAATAGCCGAAATTGAAAAAACGGATGCTCTAATCGAAAAAATTTCAGATAAAAAAACTATTTTATTTCGTCCACCTTTTGGTGTTACAAATCCATCAATAAAAAGAGCTTTAGAAGTTACCAAGCATCACGTTATTGGCTGGAATATTCGCTCATTAGACGGAATTATTAAAAATGAAAAATTGGTTTTTAACAGGATAAAAAAACTAATTTCTCCTGGCGGGATTGTACTTTTGCACGATACTTCCTTACAATCTGTAAACGCATTGGAACAGTTATTGCAGTTTGTAGAAGAAAATGAATATAAAGTTGTTTCGTTAGAGCAACTTTTAGATATCAAAGCTTATGAAGATTAAAACCTATATAATTGCATTAATTTTATGTTTCTACAACCTCTCATTACTCGCTCAAGAGCAAAAAATGACTGAAACAGAAATAGTTTCTTTCAAAAAAGCAGTCAAGGAAGTTGCAACAAAAATAAAAACTTTAACTACCGATTTTGTGCAATACAAACACTTAGATTTTCTGTCGAAAGACATAGAAACTTCAGGAAAAATGGTCTTTAAAGAGCCAAATATGTTGCAATGGCAATACAAGAAACCTTATAATTATAGTATTGTTTTCAAAAGCGGAAAGATTTTTATAGATGACGAAGGCAAGAAAAGCGCTATGGATGTGAGCAGTAGCAAAATTTTTGGAAAAATAAACAAACTTATTGTAGGAAGCGTAAGTGGAAATATGTTTGATGATAAGGAATTTGTAATTTCTTATTTTAAAAATAAAACCAACAATATTACGAAGTTTATTCCAAAAGATGCGGCGCTAAAAAAATACATCAAACAAATTGAGCTAACTTTCGATAAAGAT
>NZ_JAYSSZ010000057.1:0-15567 GCF_043720215.1 Flavobacterium sp.
GCAATATCAGCTGCAAGAGCGGTTGAAAAACAATACCTCGTTTTAAGAAATACCTTAGTTAGAACTGTCCATCCAGTAGACAATATGCCAGCACATACAAGCATGTTACCCCACTTTGTACCTGCACATTCAAACCAAGTTTGCGAAAAAGTTGTATTAAAAATTGTTGTTATAACTTCCTTTTTATCTTCTAAAGATAGATTTTTGTAAGCTGGATATTTATCCTCTACTATTTTTTTTAATTCTACATTTTGAAGTTTTAGTCTTTTAATATCTTGAATAAGTTTTGGGGACATTTTTGTAACATCTCCAATAAAGGCACAAGTTAATTTAATGTTAGAACTATTTGTCATCATAGCTATAAATGATTCATCTACAGACAATTGCTTAATTAGTTCTTCTTTACCATTAATTGATTCAGAAGCATTTGCATTCATCCCAACAAAAAGTAATAACGCGAATAAGAATTTTATATTTTTCATGATTTTTTAATTTAATTATTTATATGATTTAGCATAAACTCCGTCGCTGAAGCGAAAGTTATAAGCATACATTCGTAAACCTTCATTTTTAGCAACTGTGAAACTCCTAGTTGCAGCAGCAGTTGATTGATTTTTATATCTATATAATGTTAGTGTTTTTGCACTTAGATGGTTATTATTCTTTAAATGAACTACATAATCGCTAGAAGTAGTTGTACATGTTGAAAACATATTCTCAAGATTTAAGGATCCGATAACATAATTTGTTTGATTATGAAGTCCTAT
The DNA here is from genome assembly GCF_043720215.1 of Flavobacterium sp. Taxonomy (GTDB): domain Bacteria; phylum Bacteroidota; class Bacteroidia; order Flavobacteriales; family Flavobacteriaceae; genus Flavobacterium. The sequence goes on from NZ_JAYSSZ010000057.1 coordinate 768, forward strand.
TAAAACATTAGAAATACCTAATGATGTATCATTAACTGGGTAAACATGAAAATTAAAAAAATAAAACCCAGTACCATAATCAGATAAATAATAAAAAACTAGGTTGTCATCGTGATTAGGTACATATGTTGCTGCTATTCTAGCACTATTAGTACTTTTATCATTACTTTCATTACCTTCATTACCTTCCTCAAAGCGACGGGCAAATTCAATATCATTTTTTTTATATTTCTCAAATTCAGTAGGATTTGTAGAAATTACTACTTTATTTTTAGAGTAATCATAGTGTGTATTCCATGCGTCTTTAGCAGCTACTTTTACAGCATCATAATCATACGTTAATGCACCATTAATAAAATAATTCATGTTTGGTTCAATAACAAAATCGCTTGTGGCAGCAACTGCTTTATCAGCCTGTTTAACGCCCTCATCAACCGCACACGACCACTGTGTAGCAATAATTAGCACAAGTGCTACATATTTTAATTTAAAAATTTTCATACTATTATATTTAATTTTTTTCCTACTCTATTTTGGTTTTTCGGAGTACACCATTGTGTCGTTTTGTTTGCTAATTTTTAAAATATTTAAAAACTAGCGTTGGGTTTGGGAATTTTTTGTGGTTTTTTCATAATTTTAGAGTTTAAGGATTTATATTAATTTTGTTTGTTGTGATAAAGTAGGTAAAGCCTAAAAAGATAAATTTTATACAAAAAAAAAATTTTGACAGTTAACCAAACCTTTAAAAAAATTATTCAAATACGGTTCAGGCTTTACTACTTTATATGTTTATCAAAACATTAACAACTAAACATATCCAAAATTAAAACTCTTCTAAATATTGGAGATTGCGATTATCGATGTAAACTATTGATTATCGACTTTTTGTTATGTTTTCTTTAACAAGTAGGTTATTTGTAGGTGTAATTATTACTAAAGAATTTAGAGAGTGTGCGTCTAATAATTATTCGTAAAAGTTGTGTTGGTATAAATCCCGTAAAAAATAGTAAAAACAAAAACCAATTATAACTGAAACAATTATTGTAAATTTGTGATGTAATAAAATGAATTTATGAAGAACCCAAAATATCAACTAAACGCCGAACAAGAGTTAACAGTTTTTAATTTTATTAGTAATGGACCAAAAGGCAGAATTCCTAAATTAATTGAAATAAAAGAAACCAATTTAAAGGGTTTTTACAATTTAGCATTTGGGGACAAAGATGAAGAAACTGGAAAAATAAATGATTCAATTGTTACAAACAATAATGACACGGAAAAAGTTTTAGCTACAGTAGTTTCTGCTGTTTATGCGTTTACAGATGTAAATCCTGACGCTTGGGTTTACGCAACAGGAAGTACAGAAGCAAGAACAAGATTATACCGAATGGGAATAAATAAATATCTGAATGAAGTAGAAAATGATTTTGAAATTTATGGAGAACTAGGTAATAATTGGTGCGTATTTGACAAAGGCACAGATTTTGAGGGATTTGTAGTTAGAAGAAAAAACGTTTAAATTAAAAATAGTATGACAATAGAAGAATTAAATAAAAGAAAAACTCCGATTGTAGTAATTGACAAATCGTTGGAAAAATACAAAAATATAGTTTTGTTTCCTGAAAAATTAGCAAAAGCTAATGATGTTTTGAAAAGAATTGGATTACCAAAAATTGCTAAATAAAGGATCTATTTGCCAACATAGGTTTGTAGTAACGGCTTGAGCTTGGTTTTTTCCTTGCAAAATAAATGCAAAAACATTAATTTCATTTTGTTCGTTCGTACAAGGGTAATTTAATATAAAAAAAGACCGCTTTACAGCAGTCTTTTAATAAAATATAATTGTTCAAATTTATGCTTTACCAGCAGCAATTAAGTTTAATGCAGAACCAGCTACAAACCAACCAATTTGACTATCATTGTAAGTATGGTTTGCTAAAATAATATCTTTCGATCCATCAGCATGAGCAAATTCTAAGGTTAATGGTTTTCCAGGAGCAAAATCAACTAAATCTGTAAAGTTAATTGTATCGTCTTCTTGAATTTTATCATAATCTGCTTCATTAGCAAAAGTAAGACCTAACATTCCTTGTTTTTTCAAATTTGTTTCGTGAATACGAGCGAATGATTTAACTAAAACAGCTTTTACTCCCAAAAATCTTGGCTCCATTGCTGCATGTTCTCTCGAAGATCCTTCTCCGTAATTTTGATCACCAATAACAACTGAAGAAATTCCAGCCGCTTTATAAGCTCTTGCCACTGCAGGAACTGTATCGTATGCTCCTGTTAATTGATTTTTAACTGAATTTGCTTTTTGGTTAAAAGCATTTTCCGCACCAATTAACATATTATTTGAGATGTTATCTAAATGTCCACGGAAACGCAACCAAGGTCCAGCCATAGAAATATGGTCTGTGGTACATTTTCCAAAAGCTTTAATTAATAACTTGGCACCCATAATATTTTTTCCGTCCCAAGCGGCAAAAGGAGCTAGCAATTGCAAACGATCTGACGTTTCAGAAACTGCAACTTGTACGCCTGAACCATCTTCTGCTGGTGCTTGAAAACCTGCGTCTTCTACATCAAATCCTTTAGATGGTAATTCATCTCCTTTTGGAGGTAATAATTTTACCATTTCTCCTTTATCATTTAATAAAGTGTCGGTCAATGGATTAAAATCTAATCTCCCTGAAATTGCTAATGCAGCAACCATTTCTGGTGAAGTTACAAAAGCGTGTGTATTTGGATTACCATCGGCTCTTTTAGAAAAGTTACGGTTGAAAGAGTGAACGATTGTATTTTTTTCTCCTTTATCTGCTCCTGCTCTATCCCATTGTCCGATACATGGTCCGCAAGCATTTGTAAATACTTTAGTTCCCATTTTTTCGAAAGTGGCGATGATTCCATCTCTTTCGATTGTATAACGAATTTGTTCTGAACCTGGATTGATTCCGAATTCTGCTTTTGGAGAAATTCCATGTGCTACAGCTTGCTCTACTATAGAAGCAGCACGTGACATATCTTCGTAAGAAGAGTTAGTACAAGAACCTATTAATCCCCATTCTACTTTTATTGGCCAGCCATTTGCAGCTGCTTCTTCTTTCATTCTAGAAACTGGCGTTCCTCTATCTGGTGTAAAAGGTCCATTAATATATGGTTCTAATTCAGACAAATTAATTTCGATAACTTGGTCAAAATATTTTGCAGGATCAGCATAAACTGCAGCATCTCCAGTTAAATAATCGGCAACTTTATCGGCAGCATTTACTACGTCTTGACGACCCGTTGCTGCTAAATATCTTCTCATCGAGTCATCGTAACCAAATGTTGAAGTTGTTGCTCCAATTTCGGCACCCATATTACAAATTGTACCTTTTCCAGTACATGACATATTTATTGCACCTTCCCCAAAATATTCGACAACAGCACCGGTTCCACCTTTTACAGTAAGGATGTCTGCTACTCTTAGTATCACATCTTTTGGAGATGACCAACCGCTAAGTTTTCCTGTTAGTTTAACTCCAATTAGTTTAGGAAATTTTAATTCCCATGACATTCCAGACATTACATCTACTGCATCAGCACCACCAACTCCAATGGCTAGCATACCCAAACCACCTGCATTTACAGTATGAGAATCGGTACCAATCATCATTCCACCTGGAAATGCATAATTTTCTAAAACGATTTGGTGAATAATTCCTGATCCTGGTTTCCAAAAACCAATTCCATATTTATTTGAAACAGAAGAAAGAAAATCGAAAACTTCTTTAGATTGAGAATTAGCAAAAGCTAAATCTGTTTTTGCACCATCTTTTGCTTGAATTAAGTGATCGCAATGTACCGTTGTTGGCACAGCAACCTTACTTTTTCCTGCATGCATAAATTGCAATAACGCCATTTGTGCTGTCGCATCTTGACAAGCAACTCTATCTGGAGCAAAATCTACATAATCCTTACCTCTTGTAAAAACACTAGAAGGTGTTCCGTCCCAAAGGTGAGCATATAGAATTTTTTCTGTTAATGTAAGCGGACGACCTACTAACTCTCGTGCTTTATCGACACGAGAAGCCATATTTGCGTACATTTTTTCAATCATTTCAATATCAAAAGCCATAATTTCTATGTTTATTCGGTTATTCTATAAATTTGAGTATTCGTGATGCGAATTTACGAAAACGATGTATTATTAAAAAATATTTAACGGAATATATTAATCGACTGCAATAATTTACGAAAAGTTAGTTTTTGCCTTGTTATTATTATCAAAAATGAATTTTATAGTTATAATATTGAATATTTTGTAAAAGAGGCAAAGGTTCAGAGTTACAAAGTTGCAAAGGTTCAACGTTTTTTTAGCCTTTTAGAAAAAAAACTTGAATCTGAATCTTTGAGCCTTTAAAACTTTGAACCTTTGCACCTCTAAATTCTATCACGCAAGTTCATGATTGGTTTTTCGAAAATGCGATATAAAACATAAGACAACGAAAAAGTAATTCCGAAATAAATAAATAAAATCAAACTCGTTGGTAGTTGCAATTCAAATTTTTGAAGTACATATTTAAAAACAACAACCACAATACTATAATGAATTAAATATACTGCATAAGACGTTTTACTTACAAAACTAACACTCGTAGAAAATACAGATTGTGAAGTTTTCCAAAAAATAAAATACGGCAATGCCAAAAAGAAAATCATTGACGAAAGTGTAAAATAAAAAACCAAAAAATACACAGGACAAGATATAATATCGACACCTAAAACATTTAAAATAACAAATTGTAATACAAATAAATGTGCTGCTAATATTAGAAAATAGACTTTATACTTATCTAAAAAATGACTGTGAAAATGATGTAACCAAGCTAACAAAACACCATAAAGAATTGTATCGAAACGATAAATCACGATAGATTTTAGATTTGTATTCCAGATTTCCATACTTGTAATTTCGCTGTTTTTCATATTAAAATAACGAAGAACATGTGCTAAAAAAATCAATAAAAGAATCGTGTAAAAGAAACTCCATTTTTTAGACAATTGATTTCCAAACTTTAATGCAAAAAACAAACTAAAAGGCAATAATATATAAGTCCATTCTTCGACCGAAAGACTCCATGACTCTGAGAAAAAACCAATCGAATAGGTTTTAAAATTCTGAAAAAAGTAAAAATAGTTGTACCAATATTGAGAAGAATAACCTAACAAAAAAGCTATTCCTAAATTTACTAAAAGTATTAAATAATAATTGGGTAACGTACGAAACCAACGTCTTTTTAGGAAAACAAACACACTTCGTAGCGAAAAATCATCAGCAACAAATTGTCGCAACAAAATGGAACCTATTAGATAACCACTTAATACAAAAAACAGCTCGACACCTGCAAAACCAGACAATCCACTTAAAGAAATTACTAAAGGATTCGAACTATCAATTAAATAATATACATGCGAAAACAAAACCAGTAAAATGGCGAGTGCTCGAATTACATCTAATCCGAAAATTCGTGTGGTATTTTGTTTTTCTAATGCATTCATTTCGTTTATATTTGTTACTTTAAGTCAAAGCTCAAAATTCTTAAAGTCGAAAGTGATTGATGCTTTTGAATTGACTTTATGACATTTGACTTTAAAACTTTAGACTTTTTTATGCTTCTAAAATCAAAGATATACAAATATTTGACATTTGCCTTTTTCCTTTCTAGTATGTTGGGAATTGGCACTTTTTATCTGTTATCTAACCGTCATAAAGCCATCGTAAAAACGCTTTTTCTGCAAAAAACAGGTTTAGTTGATGGCGAATTGACTGTAAATAATGACACCAAAGAATACAAAATGCGCTCACCAACTTTCCTGATTGACGGCATTTATAAATCGATGGAAGGGCCAAAGGCATCAAGATACATCCAACTTAATCAGACCGAAAAATTACTTTGGATTACTGGTTTTAATGTTAAAGCGATTGACGAGAAAACAAACAAACAAATTTCCAATGATTTTGTTTGCCATATGAATGTAGATATAAATGACACACAGTATTACAGCCATTGGCAATTAGAAGATAGAATTGGAAAACAATATCCCAGATTAACATCGTTATCTAATGGATTAGAAAATTTCGATTTCCCGAAAGGTTTTGGGGTTCCAATTATGGGAAATGATTTCTTGAATGTGACCACACAATCATTGAATATAAATATTCCAACTATTTTTAAAACCATAAAACACGAAGTCATTGTAAAATATGAGGATTATAACAAAACTCAGAAACCATTGTTAAGCAAAACAGTATTTATCGAGTTGCCTTATGATAAAAAAAATCCTTACAAATGTCCGTTAGACCCAGCCAGTAACCTATGTATTCCTGTAGAAACCAAAAATCATAGCTATGATGATGGCAAAGGAAACATGTTGTCCGGACATTGGGTAATTCCTACTGGAACGAAGACTTACAGAAGTTCGATAACGACACAATTACAAATTAAAGATAGTTTGCGATTGCATTTTTCGGCACCACACGTTCATCCGTTTGCAACTAATATTAGTATTTTTGACAAAACAACCAACAAGACTATTATTTCTTGTAAAGTAATGAATTACAAAAACAAAATTGGCTTGGCAAAAATAGAACCTTTTAGCTCCCAAACTGGTCTTTGGCTGTACGGAAATCACGAATATGAATTGGTTTTAACTACAAACAATACTTCAAAAATAGACCAAGACATGATGGGAAGTATGTTTTTGTTTTTTTATGATGAGGAGTTGGACGAGAATATTTTGAATTTATTATTTCCTTAAAGTATGAATCACATCCTTTAACTTTTGGTTTTCTTCTTCTAGCGTTGTTATGTATTTTTTCTGATTTTCTAAAAAATATTCAGGAATAGAGTATATGTGATTATTGCCTTGATAATTTCCTGTTGCATTGTCTTTGCAAATAAAAACCATACTATCTTCTTGCTCATAAATTTCCTCAACAGGAGTATCTAAAATTTTAGATAATTTTTCCCATTCACTATTAGAAATTTTTATTTGCCCTTTTTCTCGTCTATTATAATTGGAAACATCTACACACAAAGCTTCAGCCAATTGTTGTTGTGTAAAACCTCTTTTTGTTCTTGCTTGTATAAGTTTAATTTTTTCCATTTTGTAATACGATTTTATTTATTGCGAAAATATGCAAAAAATACGCAAACTGAAAATTAGTTTGCACAAATGCATTATATGACATTTGAAACAATAAAATTATTTCTACATTCGTTTTATTATAATCAAGTGCACATGATTAACAGTAGAAAAGTGTTAGAATGGTTTTTAATTACTAACAAATAAATATTTAAACATGAAAAAACGAAATTCAAGGTTATTTGAAAAATTTGAAGATTCTAAAATTTTAGCAGACACTGCAAAAAACATTACTGCTGGTCTTATGGAAGAACCTACAAGTGCTGATTATACAAGATATGGGGGCAGTACAGATTGTGGTGACGTAGTAGGAACATATCCAGTAACAGAACCATATAAAGATTATGTTATGACATCTTCTATTTTTGACACACAGAATCCTTAAAAATTCATTTAATATTTAAGCAATGAAAATATTTTTTTCATTGCTTAAAACTTTAATTACACTATGAATAAAAAAATCCTTCTACTTTGCTTATTTTTTACAGTAACTGTTATATGTCAGAATAAAAGAGACCATTTTATTCACGATACTATTGTTAATTTGAATGCTAATTTAGCAAACAACTATAACGAAGATAATTTTAATAAATTATTAAATTCTATTGAAAAACTAGAAAAAAACTACAACACGTATGAACCTGAATTTAGGTATCATTTGCTTTTGCAAAATGCTTATAAATTAAATAAAATAGATTTTTTTAAAAATCAACTAAGTATTTTAGTTGAAAAATACGGCTTTGATGTTGCCTATATGTCCGAGAATGAAAGTTATTACAATGCTATAATGAAAGGAGACCTTTCTTTTTGGTTTAAAGAGATGTATTTAGAAAAACATTTTATTTGGTTAAAAAACAATTTTGAAAAACAAATTGATCTAAGAAAACTGAATAGTCTGCATGAAAAAGATCAATTAATTAACACATACTCTCTCTCACTAGATGTAAGAGCTAAACACGATTCAATTCAGCATAAGAAAGACAGAGAATTAATATCTATATATTCTATGAGAAATGCAGGTGAACTTTATACAATTACTCAAAAATACAATGCTATTCCTACTGGCAAAACTTTTGCACTTGTGCAAAACCAATATGCTATCATAGAAAGCCATAATTTACAGTTAGAAGATAATTATGACCGCTATTATATGCTTTTTTTTGAGTATTATAAAAAAGCATATTTAGGGAACGAAATTACTTATACAATTTTTTCCAATTTTGATTTTAATAGTTATGTACATAAAAAAAAGCAAAAATTTGGTTTAATTACTAAACAAAATGTGTTAGAAAGCTACCTTACGGATAAAGACAAAATATGCCCTGATGTAATTCCTATCGAAGATTTAGAATTTAGCAAAAAGATCAAAAAAGAATTTAAATGGTATTAATAATAAGTGATAAAGATGATTTATCGACTCATGAAGTAATAGATTGGTTACGATATTATAAAATACCTTTTTTAAGAATATCAAAAGAGGATAACATAATTTTCAATAAAATATTTCTTGGTAATAATGAAACGGATATAGATTTTTATATTAATCAAAATTTATACAAGCTTACAGACTTTAAAGCATTTTGGTATAGGCGAGGGCATTATAATTTTTTTCTGAAGGAATTAGAAGGAAACACCTCTATTATTAAACAGGCAAATGCTCATTTAAGAACTGAACTTAAAGAATTAGCAGATTATTTTAGAAGTTATGTTGCAGAACGTTCTATAAATAAATATGATGATATTTACTTCAATAAGTTAAAAACCTTAAAGATAGCTGCTAATTTAGGAATAAGGATCCCTGAAAGCATTATAACAAACGAAAAAAAAGAATTGCTAAATTTCTTAAAGAGAAAGAAAAACATTATTACAAAAAACTACTCACAAGGAGTATTTATATTTGGTAAAAACACTACTTTATCAACTCCCACAAGAGAAATAACAAATAATATTGTCGAATCTCTTCCCGATACTTTTGGATATTCTTTATTTAAAGAGCAAATTGAAAAAGTTTTTGAACTAAGGATATTTTATTTATTTGGAAAATTTTATGCTTCGGCTATTTTTTCTCAAAATGACCCAAAGACTCGTGTCGATTTTAGAAATTACAACATTGAAAATCCTAATAGAACGCCACCTTTTAAACTACCAAAAGAAATAGAGAGAAAACTCGAAAGACTTATGAAAGAAGTTTATTTAAATATTGGCTCAATAGATATGCTTGTTAGTAAAACAAATGAGTATGTTTTTTTGGAAATAAATCCAATTGGACAATTTGCACAAGTTTCAAAACCATGTAATTATTACTTGGAAGAATTATTTGCAAAAGAAATTAAAAAAATAATCAAAAATGGAATTAAATAGCATACAAGACATACCAGTTTTTTTGAAATTGGCAAATTTTTCAAAAGAAAAAAGAGACAAAGACGGAAGGTTTTATTTAAAATCCAAACTTTACAATACTGATAAATATCCAAAAGTAAGATATAATAAGCCAATAGTTTTTTAATTTATGATACTATTTTTCTTTAAAGAAACTCCTTTTGTTAGAGGTTATAATAGAACTTGTATATACGATTTACCAAAACATAGATATGATTTTATCCCTAATGACTTTATGGATAAAATTAAAAGCTTTGAGCATTTTGAAAAAGATGTTATATATAATTTATTGGATTCAGATGAAATAGAATGGCTAACATTTTTATTAGATAAAGAATATTGTTTCTTTGCTGATAAAAATTTTATTGATTGCTTTCCAGATATTAATTTAAATTGGAAAAGTTCATCTAAAATAACAAATGCAATTATTGATTTTGATAATTCAAAAGCTAAATTTGATTTTAAAATTTTAGAAAGTTTAAATTGTAAACACATACTAATACGATTTACAAAAAAATTTCCTACAGATTTAATATTATCCCTACTTAATGAAAGTTTAAATAACATTACTTTCAAATCAGTAGATATACAAATTGAAAAAAAAGAGCCTTCAAAATTTTACTTGAGTTTAAAAAAATTAATTATAAAACAAATATCACAGGTAACTAAATTTGACTTAATTAATTCATTTTCAATAAATAAAAATTTAAAATTTAAGCCTAAGTTTGTTTTAGGAATTGATACATTCGCAGAATCACAAAAGCATAATTTATTTTTCAATAAAAAAGCATACTTCACTTCAAATAATTATATAAAAAATGGAATTGAGCCAAATAAAAAATTTCTTCATAAAAACAAATTAGAAGATATTATAAAAATCATCAATCTTAAAAGATTCAAAAACTTGTGGAATGTAAACAAAGACAAAATTGATGTTTGTAAAGATTGTGAATTTAGATATATGTGCGTTGATAATAGGTTGCCTCTGAAAAGAAAAAATGTCGAAGAATATTATTTCGAGAATCCATGTTCATACAATCCATATATTTCATTATGGGATAACCATGAAAATTATTTGTCCTTAAAAGACATCAATATCATATCAAACAATAGTAGTTTCGTTATAAATAATGAATTTATTAGCTCTATAAATGAAAAATTATGGGATTAAGTCCAGAGTTACATTTTCACTTTTTGTTCAATTTTATTTAAATCAAAGGTTTTTATTTATGATACGAAATTGGATTGTAAACTTAAAACAACTTCTTAATAATCATTTCTTCGCTAATTCCTTCGGCATCCGCTTTGTAGTTTTTAATGATTCTGTGGCGCAAAATTCCCGTTGCAACAGCTTGAACATCTTCTATATCTGGAGAGAATTTTCCGTTAAGCGCTGCATTGGTTTTTGCTGCTAATATTAGGTTTTGTGATGCTCTTGGCCCTGCTCCCCAATCTAAATAATTTTTGATAAACTCATTAGACAAAGGATTGTCTGGACGAGTTTTTGAGACTAAAGTCACAGCATATTCTATTACATTATCCGCCACAGGAATCCTTCTAATTAGATGCTGAAAATCGATAATTTCTTGTGCTGTAAATAATGGATTTACTTTTACATCAAAATCGGCAGTAGTACTTTTTACGACTTGTACTTCCTCGGCGAAAGAAGGATAGTCTAATTTTATAGCAAACATAAAACGGTCTAATTGTGCTTCTGGTAAAGGATAAGTTCCTTCTTGTTCGATCGGATTTTGAGTTGCCAACACAAAGAATGGCAAGTTTAATTTATGTTGCTCACCAGCAATAGTAACAGATTTTTCTTGCATGGCTTCTAGTAAAGCAGCTTGTGTTTTTGGTGGCGTTCTATTTATTTCGTCGGCAAGGATTATATTAGAAAAAATTGGTCCTTTTAGAAATTTAAAATTCCTGTTTTCGTCGAGTATTTCACTTCCTAAGATATCAGAAGGCATTAAATCTGGCGTAAACTGAATACGTTTAAAATCTAATCCCAAAGCTTGCGCAATGGTATTTACCATTAAGGTTTTTGCTAATCCAGGAACACCTACTAATAAAGCGTGACCTCCAGAAAAAATACTTAATACGATTTGGTTTACCACATCGTCTTGACCTACAATTATTTTAGCGATTTCTTGTTTGAGTTCTTTTTGTTTTTGAACTAGATTTTGAATGGCAGCAACATCAGACATGTTAATTATGAATTATAAATTATGAATTACGAATGTAAGTAAAATTTATAATTATTCAATATCCATACTTAAGTAATAACCCGTGTTAGAAAATGAAAACAATCATATATAATTACTTCGTGTTTCGTAATGACAGATTTGAACGTCCCGAAACTTATAGTGAGGCGGCAAATAAGATGAAAAGAAAGGAAAATATTTTGCTCCTAAACAACAATCCAACTCCTATTTAAAATATGTATTTAACTCCAAATTGAAATACATTAGTATAAAATTTATCTTGAAAAAAAACATTATACGAGCCTTTCAGATAAGCATATTTTAAAAAATTATATTCTAAGTTACCTTTCAAGTTAATGAAATTTGAAGTGTAACTATCAAAATAATACCCTCCAATAACTGATCCTTTAATTTTAGCCTCTTCTTTTCCTATATTTAAATCTATACCGCCTCCGCCATAGAATCTATTTTTGAATAAATAAACTGGCGTACTCATCACTTCATTTTCAATATTTGAGAAAGAAAGTGCTCCTTCAATAAACGGAAGGGTTTTAAACATTTTTTCTCTGTTGCGAGGTGCTTTTAATTTCGTATTGAGATTTGTTCCAAAAACTCCAATTTTATCATAGTAATTTGCTTCAAAATAAGATTCTATTTCTAATAAATTATAAAACTTGTTATAATATGAATTTAATTGTATTTCGTAAACATTTTGATCATACGCGGTTTTGAAATTTACTGGTTTATAATTAGCCTCCAAACTAAACGTTCCTCTTTTTGGACTAATCGTATAGCCTAGTTTTGCGTTATAAAAAAGTTTTGAATTTTCATCATACTCAAGTCCTGCTCCATAATAATATGAAAAATCTTTTTTTAATTTGTTAGGTTTTTTCTTAAACTTATAATGAATTCCATAAACAGTATTGGATTGATTTTCATTAACACCTAATTCATTTATCTTAAACCCAAACAAATCTTTATGTGAGATTGAATAGGAATGCAAATTCTTTTTCTTGTCAAAGTCGTTATATGAAACTAAATTTTGAAAACTGGTTTTGTCTTTTACAAAAGTTTCTAATGTAGACTTTGTTTCTGCATAATCCCCATACATTTTTTTAAGCTTATCTTTTATAATTTCTTTACTTTCCTCTGTTAAGAAATCTGATGGTTCTTTCAATATGACTTCTTGAATTTCTTCATCGACATAAACAATTTCTTTATTTAAAAATTCTTTTAATTCTGCTCTTATTTCTTCATCTTTTATATTTTGAGCAATATCCCAAGCTTCTTTAAATTTTCCTAAAGCGTGATAAATCGAAACCATTTTTGCCATAACAGAATAATCATCTGAATTTTTCTTCATATATTTTTGATATTCTTCTTCTAACTCGGCATATTGTTTTAATTCATACATCCAAGATAATTTTGTATCGAAACCTATTAGATCGGAATATTCAGACCAATTAATTGCGTTTTGATAATCGCCCTGATTATTAACATAAGCCCAACAAATATCAGACACTAATTGATCATTAAAGAAAGATTGACTTGGATTTATTAATTTTAACTCATCAAATCCTTTGTCTTTATCATAGAGCAAAAGATGGGAAATATAAGCTTCTTGATTGGAACATATAGGCTCTAACAGATGAATTTTATTTAGCACGTCACCTATTTCTTTATACTCTTTAGTCGAAATAATTATTTGTAAATATTTTTTTAATATTTTTAAATCATCTGGATTCCACTTGTACTGTAACTCAATCCAATGTTTTTGCAAATCATTTGAAGAGTATCCTAGAATTCTAGAAAGCTCGAAAGAATAATTTACATTATGTTGGGAAGGGTGTTTTTTGCAATGTTTGTCTAAAAGTTGCCAAACATCATCTCCTTTTTCTTCCCAAGAAGCATAATAGGCATATTTATTCCATATTTTTGGGTCAATTATACTATCGCTTAACATAATTTCTAGCAATTTTTTCTTTTCATCTTCTAACCTTTTTTTGAATTCATCTTCTGAATACTTTGAGTCAATTCCGGTTATATATTTTCTTTGGTCGTCAGAGAACTTAACAAAATCCTGCGCTATTGTTTTATATTCGCCATCGGAAATACCTATATTATCCCTAGTAAAAGTTAGATTATTACTTGCCGTTAAATTGACTAATTTTCCTCCAAAAAAATCACTTTGACTGAAGGTTTTTGACTGTTTATCTATTTCGTCTTTATTAGCTCCCGAAACAGATTCGAAATAAACAAACCACGTTACAGGTTTATTTTTTTCAAATAAATTAGTTTCTTCTCTAACTGTATAACTATCCTGAGTTTCAAAATGCCCATATCTTGATGCTCTCCAATCTATTACAATAGGCACAGCATCTTTTGCAGTAAGGAAACGACTATTAGGATAATTTATCTTATAATTGCTGACAAACTTACTAAATGCTCCATAAAGAGATTTTTTCTTCTTTTTCCAACCTAAATTATACTTATTCCTAGATTCATAATCGTATTTATACTTTTCATTATTATTCGCCTTAATTTGATAGACGTCATCTGGATGCACGAAATGATTCCAAATACCCGTGTATAAAAAAGTTGAGTATATATCGTATGCATCGGTTTCATCAAGATAAAAACCACTTGAAATTCGTGGATAATCGAAAAGATTTTTATGATATGGATCAAAATCAAACTCTCTATTCGAACCTAATTTACTATTCCCTATATACAAACTACTCATATATTTTAGGGAATTAAAACTGTTCTTCAAATTTTTTATTCCATATTCATCGATTTGATTTGATGGCGGAACGTAGGTAATAGGATAATCCCCAAATTCACTAACTATCCATTTCTTTTTAACCGCTTTAAAAGCTAAAGCGATCTGCAAAGTATCTTTCCATTCGCTTTTCAATAAAGATATATGATTGTACCCATGAAAGCCTGGCTCATGTCCTTTTTTGATTAAATCTTTAACTAAAAAACTTGTGGTTGTGTACTTTTTTTTACGAACTTTTGCTTTTGCA
>NZ_JAYSSZ010000058.1:0-5266 GCF_043720215.1 Flavobacterium sp.
GACAATAAAATTTAAATACCTGAAGCCCACTGGGCTTCCTCCTCTTAATATCAAATGTCGCCTTTCTTTTGAGAAATCCTCATCATGTATTTGATGGGATTTTTTTTTGTTTATATCTGTTTGTAATTATTGGATTTGGTAATATAATTAACACACCCATAAAATATTATTACTTATATATATCTTTATTTTTGTCATTTTGAGGTACGAAGAATCTCATAATGATAAAGTAATGAAATTCTTTGTGTCAAATAGGGTATTTCATTTCATTTTTTTGTATATTATGGTTAAATATTATTCAAAAATGTTAATTAGATTGAGATTTAATAGATAAAAGAAGAATTATACAATTGATGTATTTTTACCAATTTTCATATATTATATTTGAACTTTATTTAAAGTCTTTTTAGCTATAAAATCACCCCAAAACCGCACTTTTATAATAATCACAACTCTTACTAACAGGACACACCTCACATTTCGGATTCGTAGGTCGACAAATTTCTCTACCTAGAAACGAAATTGCCATTCCTATTTCTCCCCAAATAGCTTTTGGTAAAACTTGCATGAGTTGCTTTTCGACTTTATTACCGTCTTTAGTTTCCGAAATTATTCCTATTCTGGGCGCTACTCTAATCACATGTAAATCGGCAATAATGCCTTCGGCAGGACTTCCTGCTTCTCGCATAATAACATTGGCCGATTTTCGTCCAATTCCTTTTAACGCAACTAGATTTTCCATAGTAGTTGGAATCGCACTATCGGTTTTGATAGTCTGAGCAATTTCAAGTAACCAACTCGCTTTTGTTCCGAAATTTCTAACTTTAGAGATATGTGGAATCAATGCGTCTACATTCGAAACAGCCAGACTTTCCATATTTGGATAGACTTCAAATAGAGCTGGAGCAATTTTATTGATGTTAGCATCAGAATCTTGTGCTGATAAAACAACCATAACAAGTAATTGGTATAAGTTGTTATACTCTAACGGATGTTTTCGCCCTTTGTATTTTTCTAACAATGGCGTAAGTTCCTGGTTCCAATCGTTGAATAATGACATCGTTTTTTTTTTTATTTCATAAAGTTATATAATAATTTTGCATAAAAAAAGTCCAACTTTTCAGCTGGACTTTGTATTTGTTGTACTACTATTATTTTATCAAACTTCTAGAAATAACAATTCGTTGTATCTCTGAAGTCCCTTCGTAAATTTGAGTAATTTTTGCATCACGCATCATACGTTCTACATGATATTCACTTACATAGCCGTTTCCACCGTGTATTTGTACCGCTTCAATAGTAGTGTTCATAGCAGTTTCGGAAGCAAAAAGTTTTGCCATAGCGCCAGATTGTGAGATGTCTTGACCAGCATCTTTTTCGGTAGCGGCTTTAAGTACTAACATTTTGGCTGCCATAATTTGTGTAGCCATATCAGCTAGTTTAAAAGCGATAGCTTGATGCTGAAAAATTGGTTTTTTAAATGCTACGCGTTCTTGCGAGTATTTCAAAGCTAATTCATATGCTCCAGAAGCAATTCCTAAGGCTTGCGATGCAATTCCTATTCTACCTGCGTTTAAAACATTCATAGCGAAACTGAAACCAAATCCGTTTTCACCAATTCTATTTTCTTTAGGAATTTTTACATCAGTAAACATTAGTGAATGTGTATCAGAACCACGAATTCCCATCTTCTTTTCTTTAGGTCCAATTTCAAAACCAGACCAACCTTTTTCTACAATAAAAGCATTAATTCCTTTATGCCCTTTTTCGATATCAGTTTGAGCAATTACAATATAAGTGGAAGCTGTTCCTCCGTTTGTAATCCAGTTTTTTGTTCCGTTTAACAGGTAATGGTCTCCTTTATCAATCGCTGTCGTTTTTTGTGAAGTTGCATCGGATCCAGCTTCTGGCTCAGACAAACAAAAAGCACCTATAACGTCACCTTTTGCAAGCGGAACAAGATACTTCATTTTTAATTCTTCACTTGCATATTTTTCAATTCCTGCACAAACTAATGAGTTGTTTACTGACATGACAACTGCTGCCGAAGCATCGATTTTTGCAATTTCAGTAATGGCTAAAACATAAGAAACGCTATCTAATCCCGATCCGCCATATTTTGGGTCTACCATCATTCCTAAGAAACCAAGCTCAGCCATTTTTTTGACTTGTTCGGTCGGAAATTTAGAATGTTCGTCACGTTCTATAACACCTGGTAATAATTCAATTACTGCAAAATCTCTTGCTGCTTGTTGAATCATTAACTGTTCTTCGCTTAAATTAAAATCCATTTTATATCAGTATTTTATTTGTAAATCGTTTCAAAAAGTTGTCAAATATAGAGGATAAATATGGAATTTTCAAAAGGTTTGCTTATTTTTAACCCATGTTTAAGCAGAACTATAACGTTATCGGAGTTATGTCAGGCACTTCACTTGATGGAATTGATTTGGCGCACATTCATTTTAGTATTGAAAACGAAAAATGGGATTTTCAAATCATTCAAAGTGAAACAATTAGTTATTCAGATGGTTGGATTCAAAAACTCAAAAATGCTGTCGATTTTTCGCCATTGGAATTAGAAAAACTAAATGAAGATTATACAGATTTATTAGGAGAAGTTATTTCTGGTTTTATTGCTGAAAATAAAATCAATAATCTTGATGCCGTTTGTTCTCACGGTCATACCATTTTGCATCAGCCTCAAAACGGTTTTACTTTGCAAATAGGGAATTTGCCTAAAATCGCAAAATTAATTAACCAAAAAGTAGTGTGTGATTTCCGTGTAGAAGATGTACAGCTTGGTGGACAAGGTGCGCCATTGGTCCCAATAGGTGATAGAATTTTATTTTCAGAATATGATTATTGCCTGAATTTAGGCGGTTTTTCTAATGTTTCTTTTGATGAAGATGGAATTAGAATTGCGTTTGATATATCGGCAGTAAATACCGTTTTGAATTTCTATGCTAGTCAACTAGGTTTTGATTATGATGATAAAGGAAAAATTTCTCGAACTGGAATTCTCTCAGCAGAATTATTATCGGAATTAAACAATTTAGATTATTATAAAAAAAGTTACCCTAAATCACTTGGTTTCGAATTTGTAAAAACAATTATTTTTCCAATTATCGAAAAGCATCAAATAACAGTTGAAAACAAACTCAGAACATTTACAGAACATATTGCCATTCAGATTGCTTTGGCTTTGCCCAAACAAAAAGGAAGTTTGTTTGTTACTGGTGGTGGCGCTTACAACGATTTTTTAATCGAAAGAATACAAACTCATATACCAACTATGACCATAGTAATTCCTGATGCTAAAACTATCGAGTTTAAAGAAGCTTTAATTTTTGCTTTACTTGGCGTTTTAAAATTAAGAAATGAAATTAATGTTTTGTCTACTGTAACGGGATCAAAGTATGATCATAGCTCAGGAAAAATGTATAATTATTAAATTTTTAACAAAGGAAAATTGTAGTTTGTGGGATAATTTTTTAATTTTGCAAGCAATTAATCCCTACTCATTTTATCATGAAAAAAATCATTTTAACCTTATTTATGATGTTAATATTTGTACAATCAAATATAGCACAAACTCAGTTTGAAACAGACGGTGTAATTGTACCAAGAACAATCCCTTTTCAAAATCACACACTACAACTTAACGGTTTTGGAACTAGATCTAAAATGTGGGTAGATGTTTATGTGCAAGCTTTGTATCTAACTAATTTGTCGCAAGAAGCACAATATATATTAGATAGCGATACAGAAATGGCTGTTAGACTTCAAATAATTTCAAATATGGTTTCATCAAAAAAGCTTTCTAAATCTTTAAATAAAGGTATGGAGAAGTCTGTAGGTAAAGAGAATTTGAAACAATTTGAAAGCCAAATAGCATTACTAGAATCATTACTAAATTCTGAAGACACCAAAAAAGATGATGCTTTCAACCTTATTTATAATCCTATTGATAAATCTATTTGGGTTTATAAAAATGATAAAATGCAAGGAAAAATTCCTGGATTCGAGTTCAAAAAAGCTTTTTTCGGAATTTGGCTTTCTAATAATCCTGTCGATGAGGACCTTAAAAAAGATTTGCTAGGAAAATTCTAGGAAACAGTATCTCCTCTAATCTACTGAATTGAGTATGTAGATTAAAAAAATAGAATAAAGGAAATGTATTGGTTTTTATTATAAATATAACCTCATTTCCTTTATTCTATTTTTTTATATTTGTCTCACAAAGTAAAGAACAACACAAAAATAAAATGAAAGATCTTTTAAAGAAGTTTGAGAATAAAGAACCAGAAGTAGTTTTTAACTGGAAAGATCCAGAAACCGATGCAGAAGGTTGGACGGTAATAAATTCACTTCGTGGTGGTGCTGCTGGTGGCGGAACCCGTATGCGTAAGGGTTTGGACATGAATGAGGTTCTTTCCCTTGCAAAAACGATGGAAGTAAAATTTTCAGTTTCTGGACCAGTAATTGGTGGTGCAAAATCTGGAATTAATTTCGATCCAAACGATCCTCGTAAAAAAGGCGTTTTGCAACGTTGGTATAAAGCGGTTTCTCCTTTGTTAAAAAGTTATTACGGAACAGGAGGCGATTTGAATGTAGATGAAATTCACGAAGTAATTCCAATGACTGAAGAATGTGGTGTCTGGCATCCGCAGGAAGGTGTTTTCAATGGACATTTTAAACCAACTGAAGCTGATAAAATAAATAGAATTGGACAATTGCGTCAAGGCGTTGTAAAAGTTATAGAAAATACTACTTTCTCGCCAGATATTTCAAGAAAATATACTATTGCCGATATGATTACAGGTTACGGCGTGGCGCAAGCTGTTCGTCATTATTATGATATTTATGGCGGAAATGTAAAAGGTAAAAAAGCAATTGTCCAAGGTTTTGGAAATGTTGGTTCGGCAGCTGCTTTTTACCTTGCAGAAATGGGAGTAAAAGTGGTTGGAATCATCGACAGAGATGGAGGTTTAATTAATGAAGACGGATTTACTTTCGAAGAAATAAGAACTTTATTTCTTACTAAAGATGGAAACAAATTGGTTGCCAATAATATGATTCCATTTGATGAAATTAATGCTAAAATATGGTCTATTGGTGCCGAAATATTTACGCCTTGTGCTGCCTCGCGATTAGTGGCAAAAAGCCAAGTAGATAGTATGATCGCTTCTGGATTAGAAGTGATTTCTTGTGGTGGAAACGTGCCTTTTGCAGATAAGGAAATTTTCTTTGGCCCTATTATGGA
>NZ_JAYSSZ010000059.1:0-5258 GCF_043720215.1 Flavobacterium sp.
TAATTAGAAACTTGTATAAATAAATTAGATAAAAATAGGATAAGCATATTATACAAAGCCATCTTGTCCAATTTTCATTGATAGTTATCAAAAAAAGAAAAGAAAAAATTAAAAAGAATATATTAAAAACAAACAGTTTTAAATTTTGAAATTTTGAAAAAATCCAATTTAAATATGTCCCTAATAAATATACTTTACCAACACTTAAAATTGTTTTTGGAATGAACCAAAAAAACATTAAAAAAGGGTAAAAGAAAAATGCGATAATATAATACCATCTTATGAAAAAGAAATAAATGACTAATACTAAAAAGTATATACTTGGAATACTTAAAGTTAACCAATTAGTTGAATCAGTATATTTTTGGGTTAATAGAAAATCTAATCTAAAAACAAATATTAGAATTCCCAGTATCCAAAAAAAACTAAAGAAAAGATGTTTAATAAAAAAGTTTGTTTCTATTTTATCATCTAAATTTATATTTAAAAAACTTGGCATTTATATTTTCTTTTAATGTAATTCTTATTAGTTTCTACTCGGATAAAAGAGCATACAACTAATAACTTCGTCTAGTTTTAGTTCTGCTCCAATTTTTTTACAATACTTTTTATATCCTGCTCTTTACTTTTTGGGTAAATAAGCAAAATTCCTTCTTTATCTACAATGATATAATCATGTAAACCATCAATGATGATGAGTTTGTCGGCATCGGAACGAACGATATTGTTAGAGGAATTCTCGAGCAAAACTTTGGCATTTACTACCGAATTATTGTTTTCGTCTTTGTCTAGTTTTTCGTGTAAAGAACCCCAAGTTCCTAGGTCATTCCAATCGAAAGTGGCAGGAAGAACATACACGTTTTTAGCGGTTTCCATCACGGCATAATCGATAGAAATATTTTCGGCAAGCGCATAATTTTCTTCTATAAATTGCTTTTCGGCTGGCGTATTATAACTTTCTAATCCGCTTAAGAATAAGGCATTCATCTTGGGTTGAAAAGCAGAGAAAGCTTCTGTAATTGTTTTCACACTCCAAATAAAAATTCCACCATTCCAAAGGAAATTTCCGGAATCTAGAAATGATTTTGCGGTTTCGTAATCAGGTTTTTCTCTAAACTGGTTTACTTTTTTTATCGGATTGGAATCGGTTTTATCATATTCGATATACCCAAAACCTGTATTGGGAAACGTAGGTTGAATTCCTAGAGTCATCAACGCATTTTCTTTGGTACAAAAATCGAAACATTGTTGCAAGTTTTCGGCGAAAGCATTTTCATCTTCAATCCAATGATCACTTGGCGCTACAACCATAACAGCATCTGGGTTTTGCTTTTGAATTTTTAGCGAAGCATACAAAATACAAGGCGCAGTATTTCGCATGGCTGGTTCTAACAAAACTTGCTCTTGTTTTACCATTGGCAACTGTTCTAAAACAATATGATTGTAACTTTCATTAGTTAAAATCAAAATATTTTCGACAGGAATTAACTTGGCTAATCTCGAAAAAGTTTTTTGTATTAATGTTTCTCCCGAGCCTAACATATCGTGAAATTGCTTAGGGAATTCAGCGGTACTTACTGGCCAAAATCGTGATCCAACACCACCAGCCATTAATATTGCGTAATAATTTTTATTCATTTTATTTTTTAATTGGGCAATAATTCTACTTCTGCATTTGGGTTAAATAAATAGGTTCGTCCAGAATTCATTTCTAAACATTCGTATCTTTTTAATCTTAAGGCTACTTTTTTAAAAATTTTCCCATTATGAATACGAAATACACTTCCATAGGGAATCTCAAAGATATAGTTTTTATCATTCTCTGGATCAAATTGTTTTAAGGCTAATGACAAAGTCGCATCGGTATCGCTACTGGCTTTTGGGTTTCTGAAATGCCTGGCCAATAAAGGCAATAATTGACTTGGAAATATCTCGGGACGAATAAACGGAACCATCAATCGTTGAAAAGTGAGTTTCCATTCGTCACCATGTGGTTTTATAATTCGTCCGTATTTTTCGAAAGCCACTAAATGAGAAATTTCATGAATTAATGTTATGAGAAATCGATACTTATTCAAACTAGTGTTAACCGTAATTTCGTGTTTTCCAGATAATCCTTTTCGGTAATCTCCATGGCGAGTCACTCGTTCATTTACGATTTTTAGATGTACTTGATTGATTTTGATTAATTCAAAAACAGGCTCTACCGAATGTTCTGGTATGTATTTTTCTAAAACGGTTTTCATTTATGGTGTTGTCGTTGAAACTTGTAAAACCCTACCATTATAATATTTATTTCCTGTAAGGGCAAAATTATAAATATAATCAGCCATTTCCTTTGCAGAAAGTGGTGCTTCGTAACCAGGAAAAGCTTCTTGTAACATTTCGGTATTTACAGCTCCTAATGCTAAAACATTGAACGAAATACCACGTGCTGCATATTCTTCTGCTAATAATTCCGACAAGGTAATGACAGCTCCTTTACTAGAACTATATGCAGAAAGTCCCGAAAATTTCATACTTCCTTGAATTCCGCCCATAGAACTTATGGTTACCACATGACTTCCTTTTTGAAGATATGGCAAACAAATGCGTGTTAGATTTGCAACGCCAAAAACATTGACTTTGTATATATTTTCAAATTCTTCCGAAGTAGTTTCAGCAAATGGTTTTAATAATAAAGAACCTGCATTATGAATAATAACATCTACTTTTTTCCAAGTGTGTTCCAAAAAGTTTGCAACTTGGCTTAAATCTTCTTCTACCGATAGATCGACAGAAAGACACGTAATATTTGAATTACCCAATAATTCTTGTGGTGTTTTTCTAGAAATAGCTAAAACATTATGACCTGCTTTAGCAAATTGCAAAGCCAATTCATATCCTATTCCTCGAGAAGTTCCTGTGATGATGATGTTTTTCATGACACAAATATAAAAAAAAGACTGTCGATACGGACAGTCAAATTTTAAACAAACTAAAAATTAAATTAATCCTTAATACATCGCACACAATACGCTTGTGCTTTGGCAACATTTGGATTTCTGCTCACACCAACATTGCTTGAATCCATGCCACGATGAGCTGCATTGGTAGCACTTGTTTCTGATGATGACCACCAATAACCACTTGTTGGTCTATTACTAAATGGAAAAGCACCCGCATTATTCCTGAAACCAGCTAAAAGCGCTGTAAAACCAGTAGTATTTGTACCACCACTTGACAATACACTTAAATCTTGCCCTACGTTACCTGTGTTTCTGAAAAATATATTTTGTTGTTCAGCTACTGACATCCCTAACGTATTTTCGAGATACATCCATTCGCAATCACTGGGAATATGAAAACCTGCTGGGCAAACTCCTTGAGAACGTTCCACAATAGAACCTTGCATGACTGCTGTCCATTGATAATACTTCCCTTCGTTTGCTGCTAATTCAGCGGCTCCGTCATTATAGTAACCACTCCAAGCGGATGTTGGAACATTTGTAAATGCTGTTAAATTTGTATTGGTAATATCAATATTATAACGACACCAACATTGCCCGCCAATTTCTACTAACGCTCTTGTGTTTGTTGTTGCTCCTAATCCATTTCCGAAAATAGCACTTGTAGCATTAGACCAATCGTATTCAGCTCCTAAAGTTGTTAACGGATCATCATTTAAAGTTGCTCCAGCTACCATACTGCACGGTGTTTTGGATATGGTTTTACCCACACAAAGTGAATTAGTAGGAATTGTAGCTAAGAATGTGGTTCCGCAACCGTTATACCAAAAATTTCCTGTCCACCATTCCATACAATTTATTGTTGTATTATAAATAAAAAGGCCAACAGCCGGTGAAAGAATAGCATCACGTTGTGTCGTTGTCATTCTTGGTGGCAAAAAACCTGCAGTAGTTGAAGACACACCCAAAATAGAAGAAGTGTTAGGAGTTGTTGTTCCAATACCTACTTGTGCAGAAGCAAAGCTTACAATAAATGACACAAATAGTAAACAAATTGACTTTTTCATTTTATCTTTTTATTTAAATTAGAAAAAGAGGATGTCTAAAAAACATCCTCTTTAAACACAAACTAAAAAAAATATTTTTTTGGTTATCATGTATTAATTTTAACTCCCAGCTAAATTAGTCTATCGAGATCCCGTATTATTAAACAAATGCCTCAAAATGTCTCTCAAATTAACTTAACAATTTACTGTACTTCAACATCATATACGAATCCATATTCAAATGCACTTGTTGTTAATGGAGTCACAGTACCGTTTTTAGCAATATAAGCATGTGAATAAAAGGTTGGAGAGGTAACTTCATTAGACCCACCAAAATAAACATCATTCCCAAAAACTCCTATACCATTTGCATCTGAATCACCTCCTCCTGAAATAGTTAGATAAGTAGCTACACCATTTTTCCAATACTTGGCTCTACCAACACCATTTGCATCTCTATCTGAACCTGCTATGTACACATCATTTCCGCTTATTGTTATTGCATCACCATTTGTTCTTGTTGTACTAGTAGAAGCAGCAACAGTTGTAGCAACACTATTTTTAGAATAAAAAATAGTATCAACAGCTGTAGTTTGGTTTGTTTCACCCCATAAAACATAAACATCATTACCGCTAACTTTAACATCTTGAGCAACACCATACATTGTTGGCGCAGATACGGTAGTTGAAGTAACAGTAGTTCCATTTATTGTCCATAATTTTGCAACATTTATAGAAGTATGGTCATAACCCACTACATAAACAGTATTATTTTTTACAGCAACTCCAAAAGCTTGTCCATAGATACTTCCTGCTGTAAGCAAACTAGTTTTTACCCCATTTTTCCATAATACTGGTTCAGTTTGAGAAGTTAAAGTATTTCTTTCTTCACCCGCAACATATACATCATTACCTACAACATATATGGCATTAGCCAAAGAAGAACTAGATCCTAAAGTTGTTGCTACTCCATTTTTCCAATAGGTTGCTAAACTTAGACCTGTTGAATTTTCAACATCCCCTGCTACATATACATCGCTTCCTACTACAAAAACATCTTGTGCACTTGCTTCACTTGTTCCGTTAGACAAGTCTGTTTTTACACCATTTTTCCACAATGCTGCTACATTCCAACCATTTGAATTATCATACCCACCCACCGCATAAACAGTTGGTTCATATACTGGCGGCTCTATTGGATTATCATCTTTACTACAAGAGGTAAATGTTGTGATTGCAAATGCAATGGCTAAAATGTTTAATG
>NZ_JAYSSZ010000060.1:0-43861 GCF_043720215.1 Flavobacterium sp.
CTTATACCTGACAGGTTTTTAAAAACCTGTCAGGTATAAGAAAAGATTGCAACGGATAGCCCGACCCTTTTCGGGTCACGCCCATATTTTGTTTAAGGAAATTGTAATTAAGTATTTATGAGAAAACTTCTTTGAGAACTTCTAAGGATTTTGGTTTTTTGAAGCCGTCGAGATGAAAAGTATAATAATCGATGAGAATTTTTAACAAAATTTGACGTTCGATGATATGAAAGGTTTTCTGATTATTATCGAATTTTAAATCGATGAGTTTTTTGAATAAATTAGTCTCGTGTTCTGTGAGCGAACTGATGGCATGAAAAGGCGAAAAGACACCTTCGGTCATTTCGAAAAATTTATATTCGGAATTTGAAATATCTGGGTAAAATCCTAAATATTTTGTGGTTTCTAGGAGCATAATGAGGTGAAAATTAGCAATCTCGTCATGAGTATCTAACCAAATCAATGCTGATTCTAAGTAAGAAAAAAGGTTTTCGTTCTTTTCTTCCTCTCGAATACTATGGTGCAAAATTTCGGAAAGAAAAATGACTATCGTGCTTTTTGTAATATCCTTATTAATTGTTTGGTACGGAAATGCTAATCTAATCTCATTGAAATGCTCCAGTTTGCCTTGGTTTTTATGATTGGCTTCTATCTCTAGAATTGTTAATGGCTGGAAATAAGCGATTTTCTGGTTGGATTTTTTATTTGCAAAAGCGTTTCGAACGAAATAGGATTTTAACCCATCCGATTGTGTGAAACATTTTACGATAAGGCTTTTTTCTTGGTATTTTAACGTGCTAAAAACAATGGCTTTGGTTTTGACTAGCATTATCGAACAATCATTACTTTTTTTACTTTGGTTTCTGCACCATCATCAGACGAAAGGAATATCATATAAACACCTGAAGCTACTTTGTATTTACCAAATGCTTTTGTATCCCAAAGCATAGTTCCTCCTTCGGAAGTTCCTTCGTGAACTAAATTTCCTTCTATATCTGTGATTTTTACATTTGACTTGTTCATAAGTCCTGAAACCGCTACATTTCCATTGAATTCAGGTCTTACAGGGTTTGGAAATACAACAACGTTTTCGAAATTTTCGGCTCCCGATGTAGCAGTTCCTTTAAAGGAAACCATTCCGCTTTCAGTAGCTATTAGGACTTCGCCTGTTTTAGTATTAATATCAATATCAGTTATAATATTACTTGGTAATGGAGAATTTGATTTTGTAAAAATACTGAACGTTTTTTGACCATCTGAAGAGATGTAAAATACTCCTGCATCAGCAGTTCCTATCCATTTATTATTGGCACCATCAACTACAATATCTGTAATAAATTGTTGATACAATAGTTCCTGTGCCAGATCATCTTCAAGAATTATAATAGAATTTGTTGTTAGCTCGTTTTGGTTTAAAAATGAATCTACATTTTGTAGAATTCTTAGTCCAGCTACCGTTCCTATCCAAAGTTTGTTTTTATTATCAACTGCTACAGCACGCACATCGTTTGATGGCAGATTGCCTTCGTTTTGCCCTTCTTTGATATTTATACTTCTGTTTGAGAATTTTTCATTAAATCCTATTAATCCTTCAAAGTTTGTACAAGCCCATTTTGTTCCATTTTTGTCTATCGCTAATCTTCCAAAACTAACTGAGCCCGGAGTTGTAATAGTTGTTGGTGAATATCCTTGCCATTGACCATCTGTTTTTAAGACATGAAGTCCCTTACTGACTAATGAATTTGTCATCCAGAGATTTCCATCATTATCGAATGCAGAACCGTTTATTCTAACATCATCTGGAACTTGTCCTGGAATTGTTTGCAAACTACTATTTGTAGCATTAAATATTGGCGCTATGGGAATATTATTTTCAAATTTTAGTAATCCTGAATAATTTGAACTAAAAAAAACTTGATTCTCGTTTTTTGGATTTATTACTATTCTAGTTATAGATTTTGCTCCAAATAAATCTTGATAAGGAGTTGTTATCCAATTATTAGTCGAATCATATCTGCTAACTCCAAAGGAATCTAAAGGATACGGATTGTAGGAAACCGAATAATCTCCATAAACAGCCCAAAAACCATTAGAAAAAGACTGAACTGCAAAAATTTTATTTCTATCAGGCCCGTTTGGCGTTGTGTTTTCAAAAACTGTAGGATTACTTAATGATGTTACCATGACACCATTTTCTCGTGTTCCGATATAAAGCTTATCATTTATAATTGTGGCACAAGTAAAAGTAGCTTGTGGAAAATTGGAAATACTTGTTACATGTACAATCTCTGTTAATGATGAGTTATATACATAAACATGATTTTGCGAGGTTATAACTAAATAGCCATTATTGTGTCTTGTATCTAAAGGGATTTGAGGATAAGTAGTTACTAAAACAGGAATGTCACTAACTATATTGTATAGCGCTCCAGCTAGAGTTACGCCTGTTAGTCCAGTTTCTGTAGCCTCTACACTTAGCCAATTTGTTGCAGAAACCATTGACCATTGATTAAAATCTATCAGGTTTGGATTTGTAGCTAAAGCTTTTATTAATCCGTAACCATTAGCAACTGCATATATAAATCCGTTATAAACTGTAGTTTGCAAAATTTCGATATTGGATCCGCCAGGCCCAATAAAAAAAGTATCTCCAAATTCAAGAAGATTCAAATCATATACTGAAATTCCAAAATCTGTCGAAATATATACCTTTCCGTTGCGCTCCATAAAATGGTTTATCTTCTTTTTGTTGGGTGGAACTGACGGTTTATTTAATATATCAACTACATTAAGCATTGTTCCATCAGTATCATTTACAACAATTAGTAATCCGTCATTATGACCAATAATTGTCTTTTTGTACGTTTCGCTATGATAAATTTGTGAAATATTTTGCCCTGAAAGCCCTTCAATTGTACTAACTGTCGCTATTTCGTTAGTGGTTATGTCTCTCTTAAAATAGGCGTTTTCTGCCGCAGCATAAACTTGAGTCGAACTTTGCGAAATATCTTTAATTGCATTATACGAAAAATAACCTTTCCACAACTTGTTGTTTTGTGAATGCCCAAAAAATGATACCAATACTAATATTGTATATACAAAACCTTTGTTTTTCATGTAAAAAAAATTAACCATTACAAATATAGGATAAAAACGATTTTATTTAGGTTTTAATATATTTGTGTATAAAAAAAGTGTTCGCTTTAACGAACACTTTTGTTTTTATTATAAAAAAATTAAAGTAATTAAACTACTCCTTGACCTAACATAGCATCGGCTACTTTTACGAAACCTGCAATATTTGCCCCTTTTACATAATCTACATATCCATTTCCATCTGAACCGTATTGTACACATGCTTCGTGAATGTCTTTCATGATAACTTTTAAACGATCATCAACTTCTTCAGAAGACCAACTTAATCGTAAAGAGTTTTGAGA
Organism: Flavobacterium sp.; assembly: GCF_043720215.1. GTDB lineage: Bacteria > Bacteroidota > Bacteroidia > Flavobacteriales > Flavobacteriaceae > Flavobacterium. The sequence continues at coordinate 3,441 of NZ_JAYSSZ010000060.1, forward strand.
CATTTCTAGACCTGAAGTTGCTACTCCACCAGCATTAGATGCTTTTCCTGGTGCAAATAATATTTTTGCATTTTGAAAAACAGTAACCGCTTCTGGTGTAGAAGGCATATTTGCTCCTTCAGCCACACAGATACATCCGTTTGCTACAAGAGTTTTTGCTTCTTCTTCGTTTAGTTCGTTTTGAGTTGCACAAGGCAATGCGATATCACATTTTACTTCCCAAGGACGTTTTCCTGCAATATATTTTGCGCTAGGATATTTTGTCACATAATCAGAAATTCTTCCGTAGTTTACGTTTTTAATTTCCATTACATAAGCTAGTTTTTCTTTATCTATACCTGCTTCGTCATAAATATAACCAGCTGAATCTGACATTGTAACTACTTTTCCTCCTAATTGAGTTGCTTTTTCTGTAGCATATTGCGCTACATTTCCAGAACCTGAAACAACAACAGTTTTTCCGTCGAAGCTTTGTCCTTTAGTTTTTAGCATACTGTAAGCGAAATATACATCGCCATAACCAGTTGCTTCAGGGCGAATTAATGATCCTCCAAAAGAAATTCCTTTACCAGTTAAAACTCCAGTAAATTCGTTTCTAATTCTTTTGTATTGACCAAACATATAACCAACTTCTCTTCCTCCTACACCAATATCTCCAGCAGGAACGTCAGTATTAGAACCAATATGTTTGCATAATTCTGTCATAAATGCTTGACAAAATTTCATAATCTCATTATCTGATTTTCCTTTTGGATCAAAATCAGCTCCACCTTTTCCTCCACCCATTGGTAAAGTTGTCAAACTATTTTTGAAAGTTTGCTCGAAAGCTAAAAATTTAAGAATACTTAAATTTACTGAAGGGTGAAAACGAATTCCTCCTTTGTATGGTCCAATGGCAGAACTCATCTGAATACGGTAACCACGATTAACCTGTGTTTTTCCAGCATCATCTAACCAAACAACTCTAAACATAATAACACGTTCAGCTTCTACCATTCTTTCCAAAAGCATTTTGCCTTCGTATTTTTTATTTTTTTCAATAAAAGGAATTACTGTTTCAGCAACTTCTTTGACAGCCTGCATAAATTCTGGCTCATTTGGATTTCTTTTACCTACTGCTTGTAAGAAAGCATCAATACTTTGTGACATGATTTATAGATTATGAACGTTTAATGAAAACGTTTTCGTTACGAACAGCAAATATACATTTTATAAAAATATAGCCAAGAAAATTTTAAATTAAACTCTAGTTAGAATTTAAAAATATAAAAAAAAACGTTTTTTTTTTTGAAGTCTTTGATGTTTTTATATATTTGTCTGATAATGTATTAAATCCTTAATCATGCCCAAATTATTTAGCTTAATCGTTTTACTCCTTTTAGGATCTATCAACTCGCTACATGCTCAGTTTGGTTTCTCTCACGAAGTAGGTGTAATTGCAGGTCCCGTTGCATTTCAATCAGATTACGGGCAACGTAGAGATTTAAAAACTAATGCGGGAAATACTGGAATTGGCATTGGTTTAATTCACTATCTTAACTTTTCTTACAGAGCAGATTGTAACTGTTATACTCCTGAGACCTATTTTAATGATCATTTTAAATTAAGAAGTGAGATTTCTTATAACAAAACTAAGTTAAATCATTTTGGAGAATGGGTTACTCCTGAAAGAGTAGCAAGAAATGAAGAAGCTAAAAAACTAAAAGCGATGGAAGGAAGTACTTCTGTTACTGATATTGGTATGCAATTAGAATATTATCCTTGGAGTATTCGTGATTTTACTGCTACTGATGGTGCTTTTGCTCCATTTATTAGTTTGGGTGGTCACTTTAGTTTTTATAATCCAGAGGTTACCACTTCTTATGGAAATGGAAAACTAATAGAAGCAAATGTTTTTTCTCCTAAATATTGGGTCCCATCTGATGGAGAAGCACATGGATTTACGAATAATGGAGGAAGTGTTTGGTCTGTTGTATCAAGTGTGGGTTCTAGATATAAATTAAGTCCACTTTCTGATTTAATCCTTGATTTACGTGTACAATATTATTTTTCTAACTGGGTTGATGGCTTAAACCCTGATCCAACAATATATAAAGAAAACAAAGCAAACGATTGGAATGTTTGGCTAAACTTTGGATATATTTATTATTTAGATTAAAAATATTTCTAATTCAAAATATATAAAAAGAGCTGTAATAGCTCTTTTTTTTTGGTTAAAACACTTTTTTTAACATCGGATTTTTAGTAACTATTCTCAATAATTGTTTGGAATAGTCACAATAAAAACGAATTGTTAGTTAGATTTTATAGAAAATAGTGGTTACCACAAAGCAAGTATCCAAAAAAATAGTATGAAGTTATAATAGATGTAACTGTTTTATGAATAACTTACAAACTCAACAACACAGAAACCGCATTTCCGCCAAAACCTACTGCGTTAACTAATACTTTACGAATTTGTTTTTTTTCTGTTTGCGTTTCTGCAAAAGGAACTCCAATAAACTGATTGTGTTGTATCATTAGAATCGCCAACTCAACACTTAACATACCAGATGCTCCAAAAGTGTGTCCAATCTTCCATTTATTTGTGGTGAGCATTGGCAAATTTTTACCAAATACTTTTTGAATAGCTTTATATTCTGACAAATCGCCTTTTACCGTTCCTGGCGCATGCATTACAATGGCATCCACTTCTGATAGATTAGTATTTTGCAACGTCATTTTCATCGATTTCTGGAAGCAATCTGCTTCGGTAGAAATAGATATTCCGTGTTCTAAAATATCCGTAGCATAACCTACTCCTTCTACATAAGCCAAAGCTTTTTTGCTTTCGCCAATTTCTAAACAAATCACAGCAGCACCTTCGCCAAGAACCATGCTGTTTTTGGTTTTATGTAAATCGAAAGCGCGGCATTTATACTCATTTTCTTCTTTCGAATAAATTTTTAAAGCCTGCATTTGTGCAATGGTAAATGGTGTAAGTGGCGCTTCGCTTCCGCCAACGAGAAATTTATCGGCCATTCCCGCTCGAAGCCAAGCTACTCCATTTAGCAAAGCATGCAAAGCTGTAGAACAAGTTATAGAATGTGATATTTCTGGTCCAGAATTTTTTAAATCGTGCGCAATCCAAGAAGAAATATTACCTAAAGTTGTGGTTGGAGAGGCTAATGTTCCTGTTTTTCCAGTTTCGATAAATTCTTGGTGGTGTTTTTCGAATAAATCGGTGGCACCACGTGAAGAACCAATATTAATTCCGAAAATATCATTTTGTGTCCAACCAGCATTTTCAACTGCCTGACGAGAAGCCAAAATCGCATATAAAACGGAATTATCTAATGATTTGTATTTATTGTCCGATGCTTTTAGTTCTTCAACCTCCTTTTTTAATTCTTCCGAAATAGTGGCTACGGGAATTATTTGGTTACCAATTTGTTTTTCGGAAATTAACGAAGTTTCCTTTAGATATGCTGACCAAATTAACTCGGGTTGATTACCTAATGGGGAAAAAGAAGAAAAGGCGGTTATGGCTATTTTAGTTTGCATTAGTATGGAACGCGGATAAAACGGATTTACAAACGCGGATTTTATATATTTATAATAATGTAAAATTAGACTATTTCAAGGGCATTTTCTATAGTTCGATATACTTTTTGCAATTGCTCGTTTGTAATAACATAAGGAGGTAAAATATAAACTATATTTCCTACTGGTCGGAGAATTATTCCGTTTTCGATAAAGAAATTATAGAGTTTGTTACGAAGGTTACCGTAATACGATTCTTGGTTATCGGTTTTAATTTCTAAAGCAAAAATCACACCAAGTACTCTTGTTGTTTTTACTTTCGCGTGTTGTTTTATATTTTGTTGAAATTGTAAATGTTGTTTATTTACTCTTTCAATATTTTCTTGCATTTCATCAGATTTCAGCAATTGTATACTTGCCAAAGCAGCCGCACAACCCGTTGGATTTGCCGTAAAGGTATGACCGTGAAACAAGGCTTTATTTACATCGTCGTCATAAAAACCATCGAAAATTTCTTGGGTAAATGTGGTAATCGCCATAGGAATTGCCCCACCAGTTAAGGCTTTAGACAAACACATCATATCTGGTTTTTCTTCTAGATGATTGCAAGCGAAAGTCTTTCCTGTTTTTCCAAAACCTGTCATCACTTCGTCGGCAATAGTGAAAACTTGATTTTCTTTGCAGATTTTTATTAATTTATCTAATTCCGACCCTTCATACATAACCATTCCTGCTGCTCCTTGAACCAGTGGTTCGAAAATAAAAGCGGCACAATCATATTCTTTTATGGCTTTCGCCAAAGCGTCTAAACTTGCTTTTTCATGACCAATAGTTGGAACAGGAATTCGAACTACTTGAATTAACGATCCTTTGAATGCTTCTGTAAAAAACGAAATACCACTCGCTGCCATTGCTCCAAAAGTATCACCATGAAAAGCATTTTCGAAAGCAATTATTGTGGTTCGTTTTTCGTTTTTATTATAAAAATATTGCATCGCCACTTTTATAGCGATCTCAACCGCTGTGGAACCATTATCAGAATAAAAGATTTTTTGTTGGTTATTAGGTAAAATCTCTATTAATTTTTCTGATAACAAAACAGCGGGTTCATGTGTGAATCCGCCAAACAAAACATGTTCTAAAGTGGTGAGTTGTTTGTAAATGGCATCGGCAATGTATTTATTTGAATGTCCGTATGGATTAACCCACCAAGAAGCAATTGCATCGATGTATTCTTTGTTGTTTTCGTCCCATAATAATGCGCCTTCTCCTCTTGTAATTGCAATTTCGGGTTGTGAAATTTTATGTTGAGTATATGGATGCCAATTGTGTTTTTGATCTCTTTCGGAAAGGTTCATTTAGTGAAAATTTATTTGACAAAGATACATGAAGAAAAATACAGAGTTTCATAAAGGTTTTATAAATTTAGAAGGTTTTCGCGAAAAATATCGGCATATTCTAAGATTACATTTTTATCGAAATAAGGCTCTTCGTTTATTCTCCCAATAAGTTTTACACCTGTTTTTGACAAAATAATTTCTTCTGTCGATTTATTTTCATTGCCAGAAAAAATGATTCCTGCAATAGTTATTTTTCTATTTTGTAAAGCTTCGATTGTAAGCAATGTATGGTTGATACTTCCTAGATAATGGCGAGAAACGACAATGACTTTGTAATCTGGTTTAATTAAATCGATAACACAATCGGTTTCATTTAATGGAACGAAAAGTCCACCAGCACCTTCAACTACAAGATGGTTTTTATCCCGATAGCTATCGGGAGAAGGTTCTGTTATTTTTTTTAAATCGATCGTTATTCCGTCAATTTCTGCAGCAAGATGTGGACTGGCTGGTGTATTGAGTTTATAACTGTTTTCGTAAATTACCGTTTTTTTATTTGAGACATATAACTCGATTTTATGACTATCCGAGTTGTCTAAATCTCCTGCTTGAATGGGCTTCCAGTAATCAGCTTCTAATGCTTCGACTACAATTGATGAGGCAATGGTTTTTCCAACATCGGTTGATATTCCTGTTATAAATAGTTTCATTTTTTTAGTTTTATAATCCTGTCAGGATTTGAATTTTATTTAAAACACAAAGTTACTTAACAAACGCAACACTTCCGAAATTTTTTCTTTAGAATTATAACTGTGCAAACAAATACGCAATCGTTCTTGACCTTCAGGAACTGTTGGCGAAAGTATTGCTTTTACATCAAATCCTTTTTCTTGTATTTGTTTGGCTATATTTTTTACGTTTTGATTTCCTGGAATAATAGCAGATTGTATTGCCGATTTGCTTCTCACAAACATTGGTTTCAATCCTAATATTTGCTTTTCTTGATTAAAATGAATGATGTTTTCTCGAAGTTTATCAATTTGTTTTGTATTGGCTTCCAGTTCCTGATAAGCTACTAAAATCGTCGCAACAGAATGTGGAGAAAGTCCTGTCGTATAAATAAAACTTCGTGCAAAATTAACTAAATACTCTTTGAGATTCTGGCTCCCTAAAATAGCGGCGCCGTGACAACCTAATCCTTTTCCGAAAGTCATGATTCTGGCAAACACTTTGTTTTGCAATTGTAATTCTTGTACTAATCCTTGACCTTTTACTCCAAAAACGCCTAAAGCATGTGCTTCATCTATCACTAAATTGCAATTGTATTTTTCAGATAATTGTGCTAGTTCTTCTAAATTTGGACAATCGCCATCCATAGAAAAAACGCTTTCGGTAACAATATACACTTCGACAAGTTCAGTTTGATATTTAAAAATTAATTTTTCTAAATCTTCAAAATCATTGTGTTTGAATTTATACGATTTTGCATTGGATAATTGAATTCCGTCACGAATAGACGCATGACACAATTCATCAAACAAAATAATATCATTTCGTTGCGGAACTGCGCTAAAAAAGCCAACATTGGCATCATATCCCGAATTGAAAATTAAAGCCTTTTCTGATTGATGAAAACCAGCAATAAAATCTTCTGTTTCTTGATATAAATGATGATTCCCTGAAAGCAATCGAGATCCTGTTGCTCCGTTTATTTTACTATTTCTATCGAGTAAAAGTTGGTGTGTTTTATCAAAAATTGATTCTGAATGAGCAAATCCTAAATAATCATTGGAAGCAAAATCGATTAAATTATTAATTAAAGGCAAACTTCGTAAAGCATTATTTTGTTTACGTTGTTCTAGTTTTATTAAAAGTGATTTTGGTAAAATTCTCATGCAAACAAAGGTAAAACTTAATTGAGTGATGAACTATCTAAAACCCTTAAAAAAGAATTCTTATTTTTTTTACTATGTTTGTTGCTTCATCTATTTCTGCAAATAAATTAGCCTTAGAATTTTTTACTATAAAACGGGGATTCTTCAAATAGTCAAATTCGCTTCTTTCAAATTTAAGCGACATTTGCGCTACTGTTATTCCGACTGACAACGTATTTAGTTTCCATTTTTTGTTGGAAATTGTAACTTCCATAATTCTATCATTTTGCATTTCTATTGTCAAACCATCGTATGTAAAAATATAAACTGGCTCTTCGTTAGGCTCAAGAACTTCTTTATTTAATGATTTTGCACCACCTAATATGGCTTCAATTTTTTGAACAGAATTCATTTCACAAACATTGATGCTTTTATTGGTCTTGGCATTAGTCACTAACAATGATCCAGTCGCTTGTTGTTGAGTAAAACCTAACAAAAGCCAACTCAATACAATTGCGAATAATATACTAAGTATTTTTGTTTTCATTTATTGATAATTTTAGTTTGAAAATCTTCACTCCAAAAATAAAAAAAGCCAAACAATAATGCTTGGCTTTTTAGTTTTATTTTAAATTTATTGTTTTTTTAGTATTTATTATTGTTTATCGATAATTTTTATATATTTGCTGAAACTAAAAAACCAAATTATGAAAAAATTAAACCTGTTAAAAACCATTGTAGATTACTTTTGGGTTATTTCCTTAATAGCAACACCACTATTTCTGTTTTTTGTCTTTTACCTTTTATTCACTGGTGAAACACTTGATATTCCTATCAAAATAAATGGTCTGGAGGTTAAAACTGTTGATTTAGCATCGAAAATCATTCTAATTTTCGGAGTCTTTTCTTATTTATTGTTTTTATACGGAATATATTATTTCAAAAAGTTATTGTATTTATTTCAACTTAGAAAAATATTTGTAGATGAAGTGGTCGATTATTTTAATAAAATTGGTTATGTGTTTCTACTATCAGCTATTTTAGCCGGTATTCCTCTATTTATTTATAAAATTTTAAAAAATGAAGTAAATTTAGAATTAGGAGGAAGTCCGTTTTTGTATCTCATATCATTGGGTTTATTTTTTCTGGTCTTGAGCGAAGTTTTTAAAATTGCCAAAAACATGAAAGAAGAAAATGACTTAACCGTATAATCATGGCTATTATCGTAAATCTTGATGTTATGTTAGCCAAAAGAAAAATGCGTTCGAATGAATTGGCAGATAGAATTGGCATAACAACAGCTAATTTATCTATATTAAAAACCGGAAAAGCAAAAGCCATCCGATTTTCTACATTAGAATTAATTTGTGATATATTAGAATGTCAACCTGGTGATATTATGGAATTTATTAAAGAGTAAATTAAAAAACAATGAAAAAAACAATCAGATTTTTATTAGGAATTATAACAGGAATAATAACAACAACATTAATAACTTTCTCGTTGGGAGTTATTTTCGGTTACATAAATATACGAAATTAAATGTTAATCATGAAAAAAATAACTTTTAAAACTGGAGTTCTAACTGGCGTATTCATATCCTTAATTTTTTATTACTATGTGTCTACTAAATTATCTAAAACCACACCCTTAAAAGCAATAGATCTTGGACAAATAAAAACAGAAAATCTACAAAAGAAAGCTGTTCATTTAAAAACAGGAAAACCCATTATTGTGAATTTTTGGGCGACAACTTGCGCACCTTGCGTAAAGGAATTTCCTGATTTTGAAAATATTAAAAAAAAATATGGAGATCGTATTGAAATATTAATGGTTTCCGAAGAAGAAATTGAGAATTTATTGAAATTTAAAGCGAAAAATAATTATGATTTAAACATTATTCACAATTTAAAATCAAACCAAAGTTACGGTATTGAATCTCTACCAGCCACTTATTTTTATAATTCCAAAGGTGAATTAGTGAAAAAATTAATTGGAAACCTAAATGAAGAAGAGCTAAATAATGAAATAAAACTATTATTTAGATAACTAAAGCAAAGCTTTAAATAAAAAAAGCCAAACAATAATGCTTGGCTTTTCTCTATTTATTTTGAAATTGTTTTTAGTCTGCTAAAACAATTACTTTATTGTCTTTCATCTCGAGAGTTCCTGACGAAATAGCAAGTGTATAATTTTGATCATTTACTTTAGTAAACAAATCCTTAGATTCTTTGCTAAACTTGAAACTTGGCGCTGTAATTCTTACAGTTCCTTTTTGAAGTAACGAAACTATTGGTGCGTGATTATTTAACATTTCGAAACTACCATCAACTCCTGGTACAGAAATTGAAGTGATTTCTCCTTTAAATAATGATGCTTCTGGTGATACTATTTCTAAAATCATTTCCTATAATTGATAATTGATAATGAATAATTGATAATTATTTGAATTCTCAATTGTTAATTATCCATTGTTAATTGAATTATGCTTCTGCTAACATTTTCTCTCCTGCTTCAATAGCATCTTCAATAGTTCCTTTAAGGTTGAAAGCTGCTTCTGGCAAGTGATCTAATTCACCATCAATAATCATATTAAATCCTTTGATAGTATCTTTAATATCAACTAAAACTCCTTTCAATCCTGTAAATTGCTCTGCAACGTGGAAAGGTTGAGATAAGAAACGTTGTACACGTCTTGCTCTAGAAACTGATAATTTATCTTCTTCAGAAAGTTCTTCCATACCTAAAATCGCAATAATATCTTGCAATTGTTTGTATTTTTGAAGGATTTCTTTTACTCTTTGTGCACAGTCATAATGCTCATCACCTAAAATTTGTGGAGTCAAAATTCTTGAAGTAGAATCTAACGGGTCAACCGCTGGATAAATACCTAACTCAGCAATCTTACGAGACAATACTGTTGTAGCATCTAAGTGAGCAAATGTTGTTGCTGGTGCCGGATCCGTTAAATCATCTGCAGGAACGTAAACCGCTTGTACAGATGTAATAGATCCTTTATTTGTTGAAGTAATACGCTCTTGCATCGCTCCCATTTCAGTAGCCAATGTTGGTTGGTAACCTACCGCAGATGGCATACGACCTAAAAGTGCTGAAACCTCAGAACCTGCTTGTGTAAAACGGAAGATATTATCTACGAAAAATAATACATCTTTTCCTTGGTCTGAACCTGCTCCGTCACGGAAATATTCCGCAATAGATAATCCAGATAGCGCTACACGAGCACGAGCTCCTGGTGGCTCATTCATTTGTCCGAAAACGAAAGTAGCTTTAGACTCTCTCATTCCTGGCATATCTACTTTAGATAAATCCCATCCTCCATTTTCCATAGAGTGCATGAAATCTTCACCATATTTTATAATTCCTGACTCTAACATCTCACGAAGTAAGTCATTTCCTTCACGTGTTCTTTCACCTACTCCTGCGAATACTGAAAGTCCACCGTGACCTTTTGCGATATTATTAATCAATTCTTGAATCAATACTGTTTTACCAACTCCAGCACCACCGAACAATCCAATTTTCCCTCCTTTTGAGTAAGGCTCAATTAAATCGATTACTTTGATTCCTGTAAATAAAACTTCAGAAGATGTTGATAAATCTTCGAATCTTGGCGCTTGACGGTGAATAGACATTCCGTTCTCACCATCTTTTGGTAAGTTCCCTAAACCATCAATTGCATCACCAATTACATTGAAAAGACGTCCGTAAACATCTGCACCAATTGGCATTTTGATTGGATTTCCAGTTCCAACTACTTCGTAACCTCTACTTAAACCATCAGTAGAGTCCATAGAAATGGTACGAACTGTATTTTCTCCAATATGAGATTGTACTTCTAGTACTAATAAAGTACCGTCTTTCTTAGTGATTTCTAATGAATCATAAATTTTTGGAAGCTCAACATCTTTACCGTTGAATACTACGTCTACAACTGGCCCGATGATTTGCGAAACTTTTCCTATTACTTTTGACATTGCTTATGTATTTATTAAATAGCTATTTAGGTTTTGTGAAAACATTACTATTTTCAGAGTGCAAAGATAATTTTTTAAAATATAAAATCAATAATTTTTTTATGTTTTTTAAAGACTTTTTCAAATCTAAATTTGAAATATTTTATTTAAAGCAAAAAGCCACCAACTTTCGTTGATGGCTTTTTCATATAAAAACTATATATTAGTTTATAATTGCTGGATATTGTATTTGATAATTCCCTAAATCTACAGGTCTAAGTGTAGAACCGTATTTAGCATTAATCGCTTCTGCGAATTTATTAGCAATAAGCGCATAACCTCTAGCTCCTGGATGAACACCATCTAAAGAGAAAGCTCCACCGGTAACATAAGTTGCAGACATGTGATAATTACCAAAACGAATTCCTCCGTTTACTAATTGATCCATTATTTTTTTAGCATTAACAAAAGCTAATCCGTTTGTATTAGCCGCAGCTTCTATAGTTGTATTGTAATGATCTGTAGCTATTTTAATTTCAGCTGCTTCATTTTTACACAATACCCATCTATCAGCTAAAGGAACGCTAACTCCATTAATTGCAGCAGGATTTCCTCCTACTAAGGTTCCAATAAAGGAACTTGCTGGTAATACTAATAAATCTTCTTTTGTTGCTGGCCTGTATGAAGGAATACCAAACCCAGTAAGGTTCATCAAATAATTATCTACAATAATAACAGGGTTTAAACCAACAACAAAAACAACTTTTCTTCTATCCGCTTCCGCTTGTGTCAATCCCAAACCAGCCACAGCAGATGTTAAACCTGCATTATATGCAGCATATCCTGAATTTAGTTGAGCAACTTGAGTAGCGTTAAGAGTTACTGGATTATATGGAACTCTAGAAAAATAAGGCAAAGTACTTACATATGGTAGATTTGCAACCACTCCTTTTTTTCCTCCAGCAGCTAATTGACTAGCTAAAGCATTGTATGAAGCATCAAAAGTTGCATTTGGAGTGATGTTATTTCCTGTTGAAGGTGATTCTGTAGTAGTTACTCCACCTCCTGTAGCATATCCTAAAACATCATTTCCTCCTATCCATAAAGAAAAGAAAGTTGGCGTTTGTGCTATTGCATCGTCTATAACTTTTGCCATTGGATTACTTGCAAATCTTGCAAAATATGGGTTACCAGCTACACTACCATATCCTGCAGTTATCAAATGAAAACTTTTTGCGCCTGGAATACCCATGTTATTGAAAGACCCTGACAAAATTGCCGTTTGGCTTGTTGTAGCAGCTTGACTATAAGGAGGTAAGGCTAGTGACGCCGGTCCTGATCCATTAAAAACCAATCTTGGGGTATATATTGGTGATCCAGCAAAACCACCAATATTATCAGACATTAATGGATTAGTAAAAGCACCTCCACCCGCTTGAGCAAATTGTCCAGCTAAAATATTAGGATATGAATTTTGTTGTCCTTTTATAAAAAGCGCACTATCGCTAAAACCAGCAGCAAAAGAATCTCCTAGTGCTACATATTTAGAAAAATTGGCTGAACCAGCAGTCACAGGAACTTCTGCAACTACTTCATCATCATTATTACACGCTACAAAGCTTAAAGAAACTAATAGTAGCCATTTTATATTTTTTTTCATAATTCTTTATTTATAAAGTTTATTATCTTTTTTATTATGGATTAATAGTCCAAGATGCATAGTATTGTTGCCCGATTGCTCCAGCTCCTAATACTTGTATGTAATCTTTACCACCTAAATTAGCTCCACCAACTTTGATAACTGATTTTAAGAATGGTATTGCATAGTTAATTTGCGCATCAAAAACAACGTTTTCTGGTACCATACCATCTATAAATGATGATTGCCATAAGTATTCGCTATTCCACCTTACGTTAGTATTGAAACCAAAATTTTTGAATAATTTATCGTTACCAAAACTTCCTTTTGCTCTGTGTTTAGGCGTATTAAATCCTGCTTCGAAACTTGGATCTGATGATTGGTCGAACTCAAATTGAGAGTAGTTATAACTACCTCCAATTTCGAAGTTTTTGTACACTTTTCTAGACAAACCAACACCAACTCCTAAAGATTTTACTTCTGCCTTAGAGTTCGTATACACTTGGAATGTTCTTCTATCTCCATTAGCTAAAGCTGCAACAGATAGTGGTGTCCCAACAGCACCATATAAAGGCGCAATCGTGTTTGTTTGACTTAAGAAATCATTATAGATATTATAATATCCATTAAGATCAACAGAAAAATTTCTAACTACTGTACGATATCCTAATTCAACTGCTTGAACTTTTTCAGGCTTAACCAAAGTAGGTGTTGCTACTACTAACTTTGATGCATCTGAAGTTGCTGCAAATTCTCTAAAAGACTCTACAGTATATGCATTATAGTAAGCATTTTCTCCTGTTAACACAACTGTTGGTCCATTTCCAGGTATAAGCTGTCCAGCAGCACTCACGTTTCTAGTTTCAGTATATCTTGTTAAGTTTTCAGGCGCAGAACCAATTAATGCGAATGGACCTAAGTCTAAACCAATATATTGATCTTGAGTAGTTGGGTTACGGAAACCTGTTTGGTAAGAAACTCTGAAATTATGTTGTTTGTTTGCACCCGCTCCATAAGTAGCAGAAACTCTTGGAGAGAAATTACCGTCGAAATTTTGAGATTTATCGTAACGAATAGATCCTGTTAATTTTAATCTATCATCCATCAATTTCTTTTGAAGCTGTGTATAAATACCATATTCATTATATTTAATAGGCCCATCATAATCTGTAAAGATAGATCCATTAGAGTTCATTTCATATTGTCTTCCTGAACCTCCCACTTGAATTTCAGCAAATTTTACTAAATCTTTAAAATTATAGTTTACATCTGCATGATACAATTTAGAATTATCTTCAAATTTAGCACCTTTTGTAAAATCGGCATCAGCAATTATTGATGTTAATGCTTGATTAAACTGATAAGATCCTGGCGCAAATCTTGGCTGACCTGTAGTGGGAAACAAAACAAACGCTGGCAATGTATTGAAACCAGCTGTTGTAGGCAAAACATTATTATCAGCATAATTTCTACCAATGGCAGCAGCTTGACCAGCTGTTGAACCTAAAAACGCTTGAGACAACTGGAATGCCGTCGCATAGTTTCTAAACCATTCCGCATCAGATTTTGCTGCTCTATTTACGTTCCATGCAGCAAAACGTGTATCGTAAGAATCTCCAGCATCTTCAGCTGTTCTATAAACTCTAGCGAAGAAATTTTTACCTTTTACTTCTAATTTGGTTTGATCCATATAAAAGTTTTTCAAAGCATATCTATTAGCTCCTTGGTAGATTGTGTTACCAAAACCTAATTTGTGTTGCAAGATAATTTCGAAATCATTAGCCCAAGGTTTAAAATGCAAAGAGAAATCTGCTTTTACGCTTTCAATCTTATTATCTGTTAAATCTTGCTCTCTGTAACCTGTTCTACTTATTTGTCCAACATTTGGAATAAAAGTTGTAACCTCATCACCATATAGATTTACTCCATCATAGTTCTGATTGTTAGCATGCCCAATAGTTCCAGCTGTATTGTCAACACCTCCTAGAACAACATTTCTGTCATCTGAAGCTATCCATTCCTTTGCAGACAAATAAGAGAAATTCCCTTTTGCAGCAAAATGATCTGTAAATTTCTTAGCAGCTCTAAATCCGAAATCGTAGAAAGGGTTGTTTCCAGCAGTTGCTTGAGATGTTTGTCCGTATTTCATATATGTTGAAATCCCTTCTTTAACAAAAGGACTTCTGCTATTCATAAACATAATACCGTTGAATGCATTTGCACCATACAAAGCAGAAGATGCCCCTGGAAGAACTTCCACATTAGCAACGTCTATATCAGAAACTCCTAATAAGTTACCCAATGCAAAATTAAGTGCTGGTGAAGAGTTATCCATACCATCAACTAACTGCATAAAACGAGTGTTTGCAATAGTTGCAAAACCACGAGTGTTTACAGACTTGAAAGAAAAACTACTAGTATTAAAATGAACGTCTTTTAAGTTCTCTAATCCTTCATAAAAAGAAGGAGCCGTTGTATTTTTAATATCTTTAAGTCCCATTCTTTCGATGGTAACTGGCGACTCTAGAATTCTCTCTGGAGCTCTAGAAGCTGACACTACAATCTCGTTAAGAGCTGTTGTTGATGTTTCTTCAGATAATGTAATTACAACAACTTGTTCTTTTGATGAAATTACAACACTTTGATTAGCGTATCCCATCATTGACACATCAACAGTAATTGGGAATTCTTGATTTTTAAGCATAAACTTTCCGTCGAAACCTGTAGAGGTTGCCGCTGAAGTTCCTGCTACTTTAACATTCGCCCCTGCAATAGGTTGATTGTTAGTGTCAGTAACTGTTCCTGAAATTGTATTTTGCGCAAACGAAAGTCCGCAAAAAAACAATGACAAAATAATAAAGTAGATTCTCATTCGTTTTTAATTTTATTGGTTTAGGTAGCCAAATTACGAATATTTTTGACATTACTAAAAAAGTAAGCAGGAAATTTTATCCTTTTTTACTTGTTTTAAATAATTCAAAACTAGGTGACGATAAATAATATTGAAGATTTAATAAAAATTTAACAATTAAACAATTAATAAATACTATGCGTACATAGTATTTACTAAATTTATTAGAATATCAAGAAAAATTAATTTCGTAAAAAAAGCGAGAAAAATCTCGCTTTTAATAAAAATATGTTTCTTTTTTAACTATTCTACAGTAACAGACTTTGCTAAATTTCTTGGTTGATCTACATTACACTCTCTCATTACCGCAATATGGTATGATAATAATTGTAATGGAATTGTGGTTAGCAATGGCGACATAGCATCGGCAGCATCTGGGATTTCTATTACATAATCCGCTAGATCACGAACTTGTGTGTCTCCTTTTGTCACAATAGCTATAATTTTTCCACTTCTCGCTTTAATTTCCTGAATATTACTTACCACTTTATCATAATGTCCTTGTTTAGGAGCAATTACAACAACTGGCATGTGTTCGTCTATTAAGGCAATTGGACCATGCTTCATTTCGGCAGCTGGATAACCTTCTGCATGAATGTATGATATTTCTTTTAGTTTTAAAGCGCCTTCTAAAGCAACCGGGAAATTATAACCTCTTCCTAAATATAGGAAGTTTGTTGCGTCTTTAAAAACAGCAGCAATCTCTTTTGCTTTGTCGTTCGTTGCAAGTGCTTCTGCAACTTTTTCTGGAATAATTTCTAATTCTTGTAAATATCTATGAAAATCCGAATTAGACAAAGTTCCTTTTGCTTTAGCTAAACGCAAAGCTATCATTGTTAACACAGTGATTTGTGTAGTAAAGGCTTTTGTTGAAGCCACTCCAATTTCAGGACCAGCATGAGTATATGCTCCTGCATGAGTCTCTCTAGAAATGGAAGATCCCACAACATTACAAACTCCAAAAACAAAAGCTCCATTTTCTTTGGCTAATTTTATAGCAGCCAATGTATCGGCAGTTTCCCCTGATTGAGAAATTGCAATAATAATATCATCTTTGTTTATAATTGGATTTCTATATCTAAATTCCGAAGCATATTCTACTTCAACAGGAATACGAGCAAATTCTTCAAATATATATTCGGCTACTAAACCCGCATGCCATGAAGTTCCGCAAGCGACTATTAGAATACGCTTTGCATTAATAAATTTGTCGATATTATCTTCAATTCCTGCCATTTTTATGAGCCCTTCATTTGCGTGAAGACGACCACGATACGTATCTTTGATAACATTAGGTTGCTCGTAGATTTCTTTCATCATAAAATGATCGTAACCCCCTTTTTCAATTTGCTCTAAATTCATTTGAAGCTCTTGAACATAAGGATCTACTAACGAATCATCTTTTATTTTACGAATTTTCAATGGTTTATGTAATCTTACAATTGCCATTTCTTCGTCTTCTAAATAAATTGCATTCGATGTATATTCTATAAACGGTGTTGCATCTGAGGCAATAAAAAACTCATCTTTACCAATCCCTATTGCTAAAGGGCTTCCTAAACGCGCTACGACAATTTCGTCAGGCTTTTGCTTATCGAAAACACAAATAGCATAAGCTCCAACAACTTGATTTAATGCAACTTGCACGGCTTTCCCAAGCTTAAGATTGTCCTTCTTCTGAACATCTTCAATAAGATTTACTAATACTTCTGTATCTGTATCTGATTTGAAAATATATCCTCTTTTTATTAATTCTTTTTTTAACGGCTCATAGTTCTCTATGATTCCGTTATGAATTATAGCAAGATTTCCAGAATTTGATAAATGCGGATGCGAATTCACATCATTAGGTACACCGTGTGTAGCCCAACGCGTGTGCCCCATTCCAATTGTTCCATTAGTTGTAATTTCTTTTGATGATTTCTCTTCAAGATCAGAAACTTTTCCTTTCGTTTTAGAAAGTTTTAAATCTTTTCCGTCATAAAGCACAACTCCTGCGCTATCATAACCTCTATATTCTAAACGTTTTAGCCCTTTTATTATAATTGGGTAAGCTTCTCTATGACCTATATATCCAACAATTCCACACATAGTCTATAAATTAATTAGGTTTTGTATAATGAACTTCAAATTTTACTCCATCAGGATGGCTGTTATTACCATGTAAAATAGTTCCTGAAGTATTCAAAACAGATGAAACAGGTAGTCTGTCAAATTTTCTGTCTAGATTACTTGGAATAGGGTCTGCTATTGAATTTCTCAAAAACGCATGAGCCACTAAGTTTATATTTTCTGTAACAACTACTCCTAGTCGCACATTTTTTGTAATACCATCTTTTTCTTTAAGTATCTTATCTACATGTTCAGTAATTCTAATTTTATAAATTAATTTACCACCAACAGTTTCAAGTATTCCGCCATGTACTGGTTTATTTAGCTTAGAATCTGAAGGATTTGTAGAATTATCGAAAAAATAATCAAAAAGTGGCGTGTTATTGTCTGCATCAAAAATGTATATACGTTGTGGATTGGTATAGCCAGTCATTCCGCTTTGAGTTTGATCTACAGTAAAAGTCAAAGTAGCATCATTAACTAATACATTTTTTTCTTTTAGATCTGTTAATAAAGCAGCTCCTTGAGTTCCTGTAAATAATTCAACAAAAGCCATACAACCCTGTCCTCCTTTTAGAAATAAATTAGGCTGTCCTGTTGTTGTTGATGAAGCAATTATGCCATTTGTATAATTTGTATTACTATCTGTATTATCTAATAAATTTACAGTATTTCCAGAGATGTTTAAAGTAAGACTTTTCATTTCTCTTCCTGTCGCTGGTGCAACTTTATCTTGTTTATAATATATTGTCACATCTCCTTTTGTAAAGTCTAACGCAGTCATAGTTCCTGATGAAGCATCCTGTACTTGGAAATACAATCCTTTAAAATAAGATTTAAACGCATTATTATTAACAAAACTTCCTGATGTTGCTGGATTAGCAGCTTTGTCAATAATTTCAGTTTGAAAATAACTAGTTTTCAAATGCAAACGCATTCTTGGAGAATTTCTAGATTCAATATTCGCATCTGTTTTTGGCAAAGGCACTAATAAAGTTTCATCAATCTTATACTTCACATATTCTTTATTACTAAATGTAAAAGTTGTATTTTCGTTTGGCCTAGCCAAATCATCGTTTAACACAGGCCCCATTTTTGCAGTATTGAAATCTCCGTCTTGATCAGAAAAATATCTTTTTGATGTTGTAAAACCAGTTGAAGGATCATAATCTAACATCTCAAATCCATTACGAAAAACCTGCAAGTTTATTGTTCCTGTACCTTTTATATTATTTAAAGTATACTCTGTTTTTCCAGAAGAATCGGTTGCTCCTTTTGTACTAATATAGGGCACGGTTACAATGACACTATCAATTACTATTGTAGGTAAATTATTAAAAGTGGGCGCTACAGTTGCCAAAGTTAATTGCGTAACAAAATTTGCCTTTGTTTTTCCAAAAACAGGATTGTCATAAATACCTAATTGATTTATTGGTAGATTATTTGTTTGTATTGCTGGGATTTTTTGATTGTAAACCTTAACTTCAGGCGTTGCAGTTGTGAAATTAAAATTTCCGTTTCCAACTATATCTGACCCTAATGTGTTATAATCTTTATCGCATGAAGCAAAAAATAAAGCAACTAAAACAACTGTTAGTTTTCTTAAAAATGTGATATTCATCATCTGATTAACCTAATATTTGATTTTTGTAAAATTGTGTGTACGCTTCCGCGAACTCATCTTTCTGGGCGAAAGGTAAAAAAGGTTTTTTTGAAGCTTCTATAAATTTTGTTAAATTTGAAGAAATGCTTTCTGAAGCAATGACAATTCCATCAGAATGGTTTATTGAAGCCATCATAATGTTTTCAAAAGTAGCATCGTCAAGTTCAGCAATGGCACTATGAGGAATACCATCAAACTGGACTTTTTTACTCATTCCGGCATCTAAACTTCCATCAAAAGACTGATTAAACACTGATGTTACAATTTTAGTATCAGCAAACAAAGCTTCATCTTTATAATAATGTTTCATATAAATTGGTAACATTGCTGCCATCCAACCCTGAACATGTATAATATCTGGAACCCAATTTAATTTTTTAACTGTTTCTACAACTCCTTTCGCGAAGAAAATAGCACGCTCGTCATTGTCTGGAAACATAACACCCTCTTCATCAGTAAAAGTAGCTTTTCTCTTAAAATATTCGTCATTATCAATAAAATAAACCTGAATACGCTCTTTAGGTATCGAAGCTACTTTAATAATTAGTGGCATATCTACGTCATTTACAACAAGATTCATCCCTGAGAGACGAATAACTTCGTGTAATTGATGTCTTCTTTCGTTTACGTTGCCATAGCGAGGCATAAAAATTCTTATCTGTCCACCTTGATCATTAATCATCTTTGGCACATCATACGACATCAAAGAAACCTCATTTTCAGCCAGATAGGGCACTACTTCGGACGATACATACAAAATCCTTTTATCCTCCATGTTTTTAACTTTGTTTTATTTATTGGATATAAATCAAGCAAAATTACAAAAATTTATGCAAATTAACACTAAAATAGTAAGTTTGCATCGAATTTTAATGTTTCTAAAATGTCTTTATACGTAAAACAAACTGAGCTTAGAGCCTGTATTAACTCGTTTTTACTCGATAATAAAACGATTGGATTTGTTCCCACAATGGGTGCTTTACACCAGGGACATTTGTCATTAATGCAAGAATCTCTTAAAAACAATGATTTTACGGTGGTTAGTATTTTTGTAAATCCGACACAATTTAACAATCCAAACGATTTAAAAAAATATCCAAGAACTATTGAAAGTGATTTAGAAAAAATTAACGCTTTGAATTCAGATATTATTGTCTACGCCCCAAATGTTGAAGATATTTATGGTGAAAAAACCGTTTCAAAGTCTTTCGATTACGATGGTTTAGAGTTTCAGATGGAAGGAAAACACAGACCTGGACATTTTGATGGCGTAGGAACAATCGTAAAAAAATTATTTGAAATCGTAAATCCCAACAATGCTTATTTTGGCGAAAAAGATTTTCAACAATTGGCTATTGTAAAAAAATTAGTCAAAAAAAATAAAATTCCTGTAAATATAGTTGGCTGTACAATT
This sequence comes from Flavobacterium sp., assembly GCF_043720215.1. Taxonomy (GTDB): domain Bacteria; phylum Bacteroidota; class Bacteroidia; order Flavobacteriales; family Flavobacteriaceae; genus Flavobacterium. Next base: position 23,890 of record NZ_JAYSSZ010000060.1, read on the forward strand.
CACAGAGAGGTAAACGGATTGGCTATGAGTTCTCGAAACGAGCGTCTTTCGGCAGATGAAAGAACAAAAGCAGCTTTGATTTATAAAACTTTGACGGAAGCAAAAAAACTTTTTGGCACGAAAACTGCTAGTGAAGTGACGAATTGGGTAACAAAAACATTTAAAAAACAATCGATATTTGAGTTAGAATATTTTGAAATTGCCGATGAAGAAACACTTCTTACTTGCAAACGAAAATCTAAAACAAAAAACTATCGTGCTTTTATTGCTGTTTTTGTCAACAATTTAAGATTGATTGACAACATTTCATTAAAATAATTATCTTTGTGCTATGCAAATTGAAGTAGTAAAATCTAAAATACACCGAGTAACTGTAACTGGCGCCGATTTAAATTATATTGGCAGCATTACTATTGATGAAGCTTTACTAGAAGCTTCTAATATTATTGAAGGTGAAAAAGTTAATATTGTAAATATTAATAACGGAGAACGTTTTGAAACTTATGCTATAAAAGGAGCAAAAAATTCAGGCGAAATAACTCTAAATGGCCCAGCTGCCAGAAAAGTTCATAAAGGCGATATTATTATCATCATGTCATATGCTAGAATGGATTTTGAAAAAGCAAAAACCTTCAAGCCATGGTTGGTTTTTCCTAATGAAAAAGATAATTCATTGAAATAGTATTTTGAAAAAACTATTAGGCAAATGGCTCTCGATAGGATTACCTCTTCTTTTAGGAATATATCTTATCTATTATAAATACAACGAATTTACTCCCGAACAGCTTCTTGAAATAAAAAGTTATTTTAAGAACGCCAATTATTTTTATATTTTTCTATCCTTATTTATTGCTCTTTTTGGCTTTATGTCACGAGCCTATCGCTGGAAATACGCTATAGAACACTTGGGCTACAAGACTCGTTTTTATAACAATTTGATGGCGGTTTGCGTGGGTTATTTTATGAATTTGACCATTCCTCGATCTGGTGAATTTTCTCGAGCTTTAGTTCTAAAAAAATATGAAGACATTCCATTCGATAAAGGTTTTGGAACAATTGTGGCTGAAAGAGTTGTAGACACACTCATTTTTTTATTGTTTGTTTTTACTTCATTAGTATTTCAATTTAAAGTTCTAAAAGGATATATTTTAGCAAAAATTCCTATCGAAAATCTAATTCTGTTTTCTATTATTGGTTTTATTGGCTTTGTGACTTTTCTATTAATTTGGATATATTCTAATTGGAAAATTGTGACTATTATAAAAGAGAAGTTTTCTGGATTAATAGAAGGAATGAGTAGCATTTTGAAAATGAAAAACAAATGGAAATTTCTTTTTCATTCCTTTTTTATCTGGTTTACTTATATATTAATGTTTTATGTTACCATTTTTGCCTTAAAAGAAACTAGCAACATTAGTTTTGGAGCAGTTATTATTGCTTTTATTTTTGGTAGTTTAGCTGTAGGTTTTACCAATAGTGGTTTTGGCGTTTATCCTTTACTTGTTGCAGAAATTTTTATGCTTTATGGCGTTCCGGACACTGCTGGAACTGCTTTTGGTTGGTTAGCATGGACCTCTCAAACTGTTTTAATGATTGTTTTAGGTGGTTTCTCATTTTTATTTCTTCCTCTTTTAAATAGAAAATAATTGCTATATTGCTCATTCAAAAACCATTTCTATAAATTTATCTTTTTATGAAAAATATATTCTTAGTCCTTTCATTTTTGCTTTCTGTGTCCTTATTTTCCCAAACCACAACAGAAACAATTCACTCAACAAAATTAGATACTGACAGAGAAATTACTATCAAGCTACCCGCTTCCTATACAACAAATCTCGAAAAAAAATATCCTTTAATTCTAGTTTTAGATAGCGAATATTTATTTAGCCCATTTGAAGGAAATCTTGCCTATGGAACATACTGGGAAGATATGCCCGAAGTGATCTTAGTAGGGATTAATCAGAACAAAAATCACGAACGTGATTCTGATTCAGAATTTGATGAAGAAAGTGGTTTGCCAATAAAAAAAGGCGGCGCTTTTTTTGAATTTATTGGTGCCGAATTATTACCCTATTTAGATAAAAAATATAGAATTGCACCTTTTAAAGTAGTAGCTGGATTAGATTCAACAGCAGGATTAATAAATGCTTTTTTATACAAAGAAGCGTCACAATTTAACGGTTACATTTCCTTAAGTCCAGAATTAGCAGCAGGAATGGAAACTAGAGTTGCCGAAAGACTTGCTGCTATCAAAGAACCTCTTTTTTACTATCACGCCACTTCTGATGGAGATTTAAAAAGATTTCAAAAAGAAATAAAAATATTAGATAAAAATATTACTGCTGTAAAAAATCCGATGCTAAAATATAAGTTTGATGATTTTAAAAATGCCTCTCATTATTCGTTAGTACTCCATGCAATACCGAGTGCTTTGTATCAAATATTTGCAGTATATCAACCTATTTCAACTGTAGAATATCAAGAAAAAATTGCGATTCTACCTAATGAACATGCTGCCTATCTAGTAGACAAATACAACACTATCGAAAAATGGTTTGGAATAAAAATGAAAGTTCGCCTCAATGATTTTAAAGCCATTGAAGCCGCAATTTTAAAATCTGGTGACTTTAAAGGTTTCGAAGAATTAGCCCAGATTTCCGGTCAACAATACGAAAAAACGATGCTGTTTGATTACCATATGGGAATGTATTACGAGAAAACAAACAATCTAAAACGTGCTATTCTAAGTTACCAAAACGCCTTTACAAAAGAAGAAATTGGTGATCTAACAAAAAATATGATGCTAGAAAAATCGGAAGATTTAAAGAAACTAATTCCAGTAAAACCCAAAGGTTTAAAAGGCGGAAAAGCCAAAGAAATTATCGAGGAAACTCCTGCTACAGAAACTCCTGTTGAAACACCAACCGAGACACCAACCGAAGAGAAAAAACCATAATAATGGCCAAAGTAAAAACATCTTTTTTTTGCCAAAGTTGCGGGTCACAATACTCTAAATGGCAAGGCCAATGCAATGCCTGCAAAGAATGGAATACCATTGTTGAAGAAATTATTCAAAAAGAAGAAAAAGTAGCTTGGAAAGCCGAAACATCGGAAGTAAAAAAAGCATCTAAACCGCTTTTAGTAAAAGAAATAGATTCTACACAAGAAATCCGAATGGACACTTGCGATGGTGAACTAAATCGAGTTTTAGGCGGCGGAATTGTGCCAGGATCTTTAATCCTTTTAGGTGGAGAACCTGGAATTGGAAAAAGCACATTATTACTTCAAATTTCATTAAAATTACCTTACAAAACCTTATATGTTTCTGGCGAAGAAAGTCAGAAGCAAATAAAAATGCGTGCCGAAAGAATAACTCCAAACGGCGACAATTGTTATATTCTTACTGAAACCAAAACACAAAATATATTTCGCCAAATTCAAGAAATTGAACCCGAAATTGTAATCATAGATTCGATTCAAACTTTACATACGGATTATATTGAATCCTCACCAGGAAGTATTTCTCAAATTAGAGAAACAACTGCCGAGCTGATAAAATTTGCCAAAGAAACCAATGTCCCTGTAATTCTAATTGGCCATATTACGAAAGACGGAAGCATCGCCGGTCCCAAAATTTTGGAACACATGGTCGATACTGTTTTGCAATTTGAAGGCGATAGAAACCACGTGTATAGAATTTTACGTTCGTTAAAAAATCGTTTTGGCTCTACTGCCGAACTCGGAATTTACGAAATGCAAGGATCCGGATTACGAGAAGTTTCCAATCCCTCAGAAATTTTAATTTCCCACAAAAACGAAGAATTATCAGGAACTGCAATCGCATCAACCTTAGAAGGAATGCGACCGTTAATGATAGAAATCCAAGCTTTAGTATCTACAGCAGTTTATGGAACTCCGCAACGAAGCACTACGGGATACAATGCCAAACGACTCAATATGATTCTCGCTGTTCTCGAAAAAAGAGCAGGTTTCCGTTTGGGTGCAAAAGATGTTTTCTTGAATATCACTGGAGGAATTTCAGTAGATGATCCTGCGATAGATTTAGCTGTGGTTGCTGCCATATTATCATCTAACGAAGATATTCCTATTAATAAAGATTTTTGTTTTGCTGGCGAAGTAGGGCTTTCAGGCGAAATTCGTCCTGTAAACCGTGTTGATCAACGCATTCAAGAAGCAGAAAAACTAGGTTTTTCTACTATTTATGTGTCTAAATACAACAAAATTTCGTTAAAAAATACTGGAATTAAAATTCGATTAGTCGCTAAAATTGAAGATATCGTGAGTGAATTGTTTGGTTAGAAATTATAATTTAAAAAACTTTGCTATGAAAAAAATATTGATACTACTCTTTGGTTTATGCATCACACTTTTTTCTTGTGATAAAAAATCTGTTTATAGCAAATTTTACGATTTACCAGAAAACCATCAATGGCAAAAAACGGACGAGCAAGTCTTTGAATTTACAATTGAAGATGATTCGAAATTGTATGATATAATTTTTAAATTTGGTCATGTTTACGATTATCAATTTGATAATATTCCCATAAATTTTGTTATAGAAAATCCATCAGGCGAGAAAGAAAAAACTACAATTGATTTAATGATAAAAGACAGTTCTGGAAAAGAAATTGCTGATTGTGGTGGTGATATATGTGATTTAAAATTAAAAATTAAAGAAAAAACAAAACTTTCTAAAGGAAATTATAAAGTTACTTTTTCTCATTCTTTCAAAGGTCCATATCTACCAAACGTTCTCGGAATTGGTTTGAATGTTGAAATAGTAAATTAATCTATTTGTAAATTATTCTAATGAAACCCTATTCCGAAATATTACAAATCACAAATTCCTATCACGAGCTTGGCGAAACCATTCAAGCCGCTAATTTTGTTATTGAAGAATATGGCATAAAACACCCAAACTTTAAAGGTTTCGAATTGCGAGAAAAAGCAAAAGCCGACTATATTCTCATGACTACCGAAGGCACTTTTGGATTAAAACAAATTATTCGAATTCCAGAAAACACATTCGAATTTGAATTTATATTAATGCTTAACCTCATCGCTCACGAAATGATTCATGTAGGTCAGAAAGTAACTGGTTGTTTTGTAGATGATCGCAACGAACGAGAATGGCAAGCGTATTACGAAATGTTATTTCATAAAAAATACCCTCAAATTCCTGATGTTCCCAAACACCAGCAAATTTTCTTTGCTAATAAAGCCTTAGATTATTACAGAAAAATGGGAGCGGTATCAGAATTGCAAGCAAAATATGCAACACAAAAGCAAGAAGTTGATACCTTTGTTGCTTCATTATCATAACTAACTGTTTTAAATTTCTATGAGAACCAAAAAACAAACGTTTTTTCTGTTTCTTAAAATCTTAGTTGCATTTTTATTATCTGCACTTACTGGGGCTTATGTGTTTCGTGATGACTTATTACAAAAAGCAGTTATAAGAATTTCTTCAAAATTTAATACCGATTATAATTGCAATTTTTCTGTTCAGAAAGCTCATTTTGATGGTATTTCTGGAATTGAACTAGATAATATTATTTTAGTTCCAAAAGACGCTGACACACTTTTTGTAGCTGAAAAAATTAAAACAAAAATTAGTTTATTTCAATTGGTTACTGGCGACGTACAATTGCAAAATCTTGAAATAAAAAATGGTTTTATACAGTTAGTGAAAAATGAAAGTGGAAATAATTTTGATTCTTTTTTAAACTCAAATACTAAAGAAGACACTAACGAAAAACGCAATTATGCAAAATCTATCGATAATATAATCTCGAAAGTTTCAAATCTTATTCCAACCCAAATGAGTTTACAAAATATCTCGTTGCGAATAAACGATATGGGTAATAAAACAACTTTTCAAACCAATCAATTAGAGCTAAAAAACGATAAATTAGATACTTCAATAAACGTAAAAACCAGTACATTTCTACAAAAATGGAACATTAAAGGTTTAGCAAATCCTAGAGACAAGACGACCGATTTATATATTACAAATAGCGACCCCACACAAATTCGATTGCCTTATATTAAAGAAAAATTCAATATAGCATCAAGTTTCGATCGTCTGCATTTTAAAATTGACGAAATTAATATGAGTTTTGGAGAACTCACTATTAATGGATTTGCTTCAGTAGAAAATTTGACTGTCAACCATCCTAAAATTTCAAAAAAAAATGTGGTTTTCGACAAAAGTTCTTTCAATTTTAAATTCCTTATTGGAAGTGATTTTATATCTGTAAAAGATAATTCGGAAATAGAAATAAACGATATAAAAGTAAGTCCTTACTTTGAATACAACACCAAAGAAGATAAGATTTACAACCTAAAAGCTAAAGTAACAAAAATGAAAGCTCAGGAATTTATAAACTCATTACCCAAAGGTTTGTTTTCTCATTTTGAAGGCATGGAAGCCCAAGGTGATTTTGATTATATGCTCGACTTTAAATACAATATTAAGAAACCATGGATGCTTGTTTTTAATAGTAAATTTAATAAATACAATCTTAAAATTACCAAATACGGTCAAGCCAACTTAGAAAAATTAAATTCAGATTTTACCTATCGCGCTATAGAAAACGGAAAACAGCAAAGACCCGTTTTAGTAGGAACTGAAAACACTTTTTATACTCCGTTAGATCAGATATCGCCTTATTTACAAAAAAGCGTTTTAACCTGCGAAGACCCTTCGTTTATGACGCATCGTGGTTTTGTAACTGAAGCTTTTAAACAATCCATAATTAAGAACATTCGAACTAAAAAGTTTGCTCGTGGCGCTAGTACGATTAGTATGCAACTGGTGAAAAATGTTTTTTTAACACGAGAAAAAACATTATCTCGCAAACTAGAAGAGATTTTATTAGTTTACTTGCTAGAAAATAATCGAATTGCAAGTAAAGAACGTATGCTAGAAGTTTATTTTAATATCATTGAATGGGGACCAAATGTTTATGGAATTGGTGAAGCCGCTCCTTTTTATTTTCAGAAAAAGCCAATTGATTTGACCTTAAAGGAATGTTTATTTCTAGCTTCTATTGTGCCGAAACCTAAAAAATTTATGTATCTCTTTGATGAAGAAGGAAAGCTAAAATCATTTGCTACTAAACATGAAGAATTTATCAGTAAACTGATGTTGCGTCGTGGTTTGTTGATGTCAGAAGACACTATTGGACAAAAAAATCCTATTACCATTTCAGGTCGAGCTAGAACTCATATGAAATTGAAAGTTCAGGATTCTATTCCTGTAGATTCTCTTTTTGTAAATGAATTAGAACCTTTTAATTGATTTGATTATTTTTAACACAAACGAAATCTACTTAAAATTTTTAAGAAATTCCTCTTTATAAGTCGCAGAAACTTCAATTTCAGCATCATCATACAAAACTATATAACCGCCTTTATTATATGATTTTACAAAATTCACATTGATAATATGTGATTTGTGCACACGCAAAAATGGAAACGGCAAAATTTCTGAAAAGTGTTTTAAAAATCGACAAACCATTTTTTTGCTTCCATTTGATAAATATAAATCGGTGAAGTTTCCATTGCCACGCAAACGTACAATATCTTCCATTTTTACGACTTCAAAACCTTCCAATGTAGGCAAAATTACTTGTTGCTTTTCTGGTTTTGTTTCTCTAAAATTTTCAATAATAATCTTGTTTCGGTTAAAAACTTCATGATTTAAAATTTGTTGATGGACTTTGTTTACAGCCACAACAAGCTCTTCGATACTAATAGGTTTTAGTAAGTAATAAGCCGCACTTTGATTTAATGCTTTTAGAGAATATTCTGAAAAAGCGGTTACAAAAATAGTTTCAAACTGCAAATCTTTACAAGCTTCTAACACATCGAAAGCATTGCCAAACGGCATTTCGACATCTAGAAAAACCAATTGTGGTTGCAAGTCGTGTAGCAACGGAACGGCTTCTTTTATGTTTTGTGCTTCACCAATAATTTCTACTTGCGGGCAATATTTACTCAAATAATTTTTGAGTACTTCTCTCGCTGCAGCTTCGTCTTCTACGATTACACTTTTTATTTTTTGTAAAGTCATCCTATTTTGTCTATTAATGGAAAGCTAATTGTAACAATTGTTCCTATGTCTGGAGTTGTTTTTTCATTAATTTGAAATGAAATTTCTTTTTTGTACAAATCATTCAACAAGGCGATTCGTTCCTTAGTATTTGTTAATCCTCGTGATTCGTGTACTTTTTGATTTCGGGTTTTTAGCTCTGCACTTTTGGTCAAACCAATACCATTATCATCTATAATTACTGCTATTTTTCCTTCTTTTAATAAAAAACTTAGTTGCAATAATCCTTTTTTATCAAGATAACGTAGTCCGTGCCAAATGGCGTTTTCCAGATGAGGCTGAATAATCATATTTGGAACTAACGTGGTTTCTGCATCCAGATTTTCATCGACAAAAATCGTAAAATCAAACTTATCTTGAAAACGCAAATGCTCCAAATCTAAATATTTTTTGAGTTGCTCAATTTCATTATTTAATGTCACAAAATCACGATTAGAATTCTCCATCATATTTCGCATCAGATTGGAATACGAAGTCAGATATTTATTAGCTTCTAGTTCTTTATTTTGAGAAATAAATTGATTAACACTATTGAGACTATTAAAAATAAAATGAGGATTCATCTCACGTCGCAACGATTGCAAAGCAATTTCTTTGTTCTTCCTTTTAATAGAAAACAAGGCTTTTGCAATGAACCCAAAGAAGAACAAAAGCAACAATATAGATCCAATTAAGAAATAATTGAAAGTATTTTTCTTCGAAATCAACTCGTCTTTTAGGGCTTTTTCTTTTTCTAATTGCTTGATTTTTTCTTCTGTAACTTGAAACGTTTTAGAATCTATAAGTGTTGTGTCAATTTTAATTAATTCGTCAAAATTCTTAAAAAAATCATCGTATAAAGCTATGCTTTCTTTCTCTTTTCCTATCGATTTATAATAAGAAAGTAATTGAGTCAAGCTGTTTTTTGCTTCAGTTGTTTTCCCGTTTTTAATAGCTAGATTGTATGCAGTTTTTAAAGAACTTACGGCTTTATCTGGTTCGTTTTTCTTAAAATAAATAGTTGATAATGACTGAAGTTGCTCGATTTGGGTGTTAAAATCTTCTGTTGTTTTAGCTTCTTCCAATAGTTTTTCATTAATCGAAATCGCCTTACCGAACTGATTATCTGAAGCATATACTTTAGCTATTTCATTCTTGATTTTTATAACTTCTTCTGGTTTATCTTTTGCATAATCAATAGCTCTAGTATAACTTTCTATTGCTTCTGCTTTGTTATTTTGTTGCTTACTTATTTCTGCTTGTTGCTTATAAGCTGTAACAACTTCTTCATCCATTTCTTTAGTTGAAGATTTTTCTCTTTCTAATAAGTCTATTTTTTCTTTTACTAAAACCGCTTGAGCAACAGGACTTGAAGAGTTTCTTAGTCTATTAGCATCATTAGAATTTACCTTTTCAACACTTTTATCTTGAGCAACTGATCCAGCAACTTCATAATTCTGAATTGCATCATCGTATTTATTTTGGGATTCTTGAGCTTTGGCTAATTTTCTAGCAACTCTTGGTTTGTCTTTATCTAGCTTTAATTTATTATAAATTGCTAATGCTTTTGCAAAATACTCTTCGGCTTTAGCATTGTCTCCTTTATCCTTAAACTCTTGACCTAATTTTTCATAGTTTTTAGCAATTTTAAGCTCGTCATTTTCGCTTAATGCTTTTTTTAAATCATTTGCAGTACTACTTATTTTCGTTTCTGCCTTCTTTTTGTTTCTTACAATACTATCCTGAGCCATTGCTCCTATTGGAAACAATAACGTGATAAAAAGTAAGCTACAAACAAATGATAATCCCCGCATTTTCAATTCATTATTTAACAATGTAAAGTAAATCAATTAAAAAGGGTTTTACAAGTTGTTTCACCAAGTGAAAAGCCCATTTCACCATTTGTACAAAAAACGAAGAATTTAACATTCTACTTTTGAATCATAATCATAAAAAAATAGAAATCATGAAACCACAAAATGCAATAACATTAGGAATTGGCGCAACTGTTTTATTAACAGTTTTGGCCTGGAAAACAAATGATGTAATACAAAATAAAAACATCATAAAAACCGAAAAAGTATTGGCATCAAACACAATTGAAGAAAAACCGTGTGTATTTATGTCGGTTATGGGTGAACAATCTGTAGATGGTTATGCAAATTATAAAGATGCAGATTCTTATTCTGAGAAAATTGAGAATGGCAAAAAATGGATTCTCGCTGCTCAAAACAAAGATGGTGGTTGGGGAGCTGGTTCGCATAGTAATCAGCAAGAAATGAATCCGCATGCTGTGAGTTCAGATCCTGCTACAACAGCTATGACAGCTATGGCTTTATATCGTTGTGGTTATACTATTGATGGTAAAAAAAACAATGAAAATTTAAAAAATGCATTATTTTTTCTTTTGTCAGAAATTGAGAATAATAAAACCGAATCTTATATTACTAAAATTAGAGGGACTCAAATTCAAAGAAAATTGGGCGAAAATATTGATGCTGTTTTATCATTACAATTCTTAAATCAGGTAGTTACCACCATTAATGACGAAAAATTATTAAAACGTGTTGAAGAAGCGATTCAAATATGTGTAGATAAAATAGAAAAATCGTCGGATTCTAGTGGAAAAGTAACTGGAGCTGGTTGGGCTGGCGTTTTACAATCTTCTTTTGCCAGTTCAGGATTAGAACAAGCTGCTAAAAACGGAAAAATAAAAGTAAATAAAGACAAACTAGAAGCTGCCAGAAAATACCAAAAAAGCAATTATGATGCTGATACCGAAAACGTAAAAGCTGATGATGGTGCTGGCGTTGTGTTATATGCCGTTAGTAGTTCAGTAAGAGGTAGCGCGGTCGAAGCTAAAGAAGCAAATGAACTACTTGATGAAGCTAAAAAATCTGGAAAAATTGAAAAAAATGCCATTTTAAACAAAGCTAATTTAGAAAAAATTGGAGTTCCAGCAGCTAAAGCGGCTGAATATGATGTAGCCGAAAAAGTATATAACTCAGCAAAAACAAAAGCAATGCGTGAAGATGTAATGAACGGTTTTGGTAATAACGGAGGCGAAGAATTCTTAAGTTTCTTGCAAACTGGCGAATCTATGATTGTAAAAAAAGATTCTGATTGGAAAAAATGGTACGACAATATTGCTGGAAAATTAATTAAAATCCAAAACCAAGACGGAAGCTGGAATGGCCATCACTGTATTACGAGTCCTGCATTTTGCACCGCAACAAGCTTATTAATTTTAAGCATAGAAAATGATATTCAAAATTTACAGAGATAATATAAAAAACAAAAATCATGAAAAATTCAATTTTTTTTACAGCACTTTTAGCAACAACTATTTCACTAGCAAGTTGCCATAATTCGAATGCAAAACCTGTTATTTCTAATGAAATCGCATCAATTGAAAAAACTTCGGTTGATGGAAATACAAAAATTCAAGTGGCGCTTTTACTAGATACTTCTAATAGTATGGACGGTTTGATAGAACAAGCAAAGTCTCGTCTTTGGAACATTGTAAATACATTAACAACCTTAAAATACAACGGGAAAACGCCAGATATCGAAATTAGTTTGTACGAATATGGAAACGACGGTTTATCTGCGGAAGCAAATTATATTCGTCAAGTTACACCACTAACAACAGATTTAGATTTAATTTCCGAAAAGTTATTTACCTTAAGAACAAATGGCGGAAGCGAATATTGCGGGGCCGTTATTCAAGACGCAACCAAACAACTTTCTTGGGGGAAAGATAACGACAACATGAAGCTGATTTATGTTTGCGGAAACGAAGCTTTCAATCAAGGCGGAATCAATTATAAAGAAGCTATTTCTGATGCCCTAAAAAATGATATTTATGTGAATACTATTTTCTGCGGAAACCAACAAGACGGAATTAACTCATACTGGAAAGATGGTGCCGATTATGGCAAGGGAAAATATTTTAATATCGATTCAAATCGAGCTATACATTATATCGTAACGCCTTATGATGTTCAAATTACAACTTGCAACGAAAGGATAAACAACACTTATATTAATTACGGTTCGCATGGTTATGAAAAAAAACAAAAACAAGCCGAACAAGATAGAAATGCGGGAAGTGTTTCAAGTGCAAATTATGCTGAAAGAACAGTTAGTAAATCGAAAGCGGCATATAAAAACGATTCTTGGGATTTAGTCGATAAAATGAAAGACGACGAAAAAGCAATAGACAAGCTTAAAAAAGAAGAACTCCCTGAAGAATTAAAAAACAAATCGAAAGAAGAAATAAAAGTTTTTGTGGCTAAAAAATCGAAAGAAAGAGAAGCTATCCAGAAAGAAATTAGTGAATTGGCTAAAAAGCGTCAAGATTATATAGATACTGAAGCCAAAAAAACAAAAACTCAAGACGATTTAGGAAATGCAATAAGCACATCTATTGTTTCTTTAGCCAAAGTAAAAGGATATTCTGTTGAGAAATAAATTTTAAACCATTTTGCTACAAATTCATAGATTTTCTAATCAACCCGAAGAATATTCATGAATTTGTAGCAAAAAAATAATCTCGTCCCAACCTTTTAGCGTAATTTGTTCTCTATAAGATATAATTAAAATCTTACTCATGAAAAAAATAATTTTCTTACTCACTGTTTTGGCTTCTGCAATGTCGTTTGCACAAAAACCAGTTTTTACTTCTGCCAAAGTAAAAGCAGCAACTGTTTATTTTAACGCTGCCGAAATCTCACAAAGCGCTAACGTTGTCTTGCCTTCGGGAACGAGCGAAATTGTCGTAAAAAATGTAGCTAATTATCTAAATGAAAGTTCAGTTCAAATTGGCGCACCATCATCTCTAACAGTGCTTTCGGTACAATTTACAAACGATTATATGTCGGAATATGATGTTGATGAAAATTCGCCAGCGATAAAAAAAGTAAAAGACAGTGTTATTTTGGTTCAAAAAGAACTAAATCGAGTTATCAATTCCCGAAATTCAGAAAGTAAAACCATCGAATTGTTAGACAAAAACCAACAAGTTTTTGGACAAAATTCTGGTTTAAGCGTGATAGAATTGACAAAAATGGTCGATTATTACAAATCGAAACGAACAGAAATTAGCAATACCATAAATACACTTGAAGAAAAAGAAAAAAAACTAAACGAGTTAATTACAAAACTAAACAACAAACTCGAAGTAGATACAAGCAAAGAAGAAAAAACTTCGTCAGGAAAACTGGTATTACAAGTGATGAATACTACGGCTGGAAATGTTCCTCTAGAAATTTCATACATTACAAATAATGCTTCGTGGTCACCTTTTTATGATTTAAGAGCAGATAACGTTACATCACCAATAAACATGATGTACAAAGCACAAGTGGTTCAAAACACTGGAATAGATTGGAAAAAAGTAAAATTGACTTTATCTAGTGGAAATCCTAATCAAAATAATCAAGCGCCAATTTTAAGTTCTTGGTTTTTACAGTACAACCAACCATATCCTGCCGCAGTAATGAATGATTATAAAAGTAAAGAATTGCAAGAAGTTGTGGTAGTTACCTCAGCTGGAATAAAAAGAAAAAAAGATAATGTTTCATCAATCTCAAACTACACAACCATCAACGAAAACCAATTGAATGTTTCTTTTGATATAGACATTCCTTACGACATTTTATCTAATGGAAAAGCCCACAGCGTTGCTCTAAAAGAAATAAAACTACCAGCTTCATACAAATATTATGCAGCACCAAGAGTAGAAAAAGAAGCGTTTTTACTAGCCGAAATTGCAGATTATTCTAAATATAATTTACTTCCTGGTGAAGCAAATATTATTTTTGAAGGTATGTATGTGGGTAAAACAATGATAAATCCGTCTCAAACTTCGGATACTTTAAACCTAAGTATGGGAAGAGACAAAAAAGTATCAATCAAACGAGAAAAAGTTGTCGATAAATCAGGAACTAAATTTTTATCGTCTAAAAAAGAGCAAACCTTTACTTACGACATTACAGTAAGAAACAACAAAAAAGAAGCTATTGTTATGTTGCTAAAAGACCAATATCCGTTAAGTTCTGACAAAGAAATCGAAATCGAATTACTTCAAAAAGATGGCGCCAAAGCCAATCTTGAAACTGGAATCTTAACTTGGGATTTAAATTTAAAACCCAACGAGACCAAGAAAATCAGGATAAGTTATTTGGTTAAATATCCTAAAGATAAGATTATTGGGAATTTATAAAAGTTTAAATAATTAAAAATTAAATAGTTACAAGAAATTGTAGCTATTTTTTTATCTTTACTTGACTAAATTGCTCCGATATGAAAACCATTTTATCCATAATTACTTTTTTACATGTGAGTTTTTCTTTCTCACAAACTATTGGTTTAACTAGTTTTGGAACTGGTTTTTCTAGTCCAGTTGGTATTGAAAATGCTGGAGATTCTAGATTATTTATTGTAGAGCAAGGCGGATTAATTCGAATCTTAAACACAAACGGAACTATAAATGCAACCCCTTTTCTAAATGTATCTACTATAATAAGCGCTGGTGGAGAGAGAGGCTTGTTAGGGTTGGCTTTTCATCCAAATTACACAACAAATGGTTTCTTTTTTGTAAATTATACAAATACCGCTGGAAATACTGTAATTGCTAGGTATTCAGTAAGTGGAAATCCGAATATTGCCAATACAACTGGAACAATACTATTGACAATTACTCAACCATATTCAAATCACAATGGTGGATGTATAAAATTTGGCCCTGATGGCTATCTATATATTGGGATGGGAGATGGCGGAAGTAGTGGTGACCCAGAAAATAGATCCCAAAACATTACAGAAAACTTAGGAAAAATGCTTCGCATCGATGTAAACTCAACTGTTTCTCCGTTTTACACAAATCCACCAACAAATCCGTATGTTGGAGTTGCTGGGAATGATGAAATTTGGGCAATTGGGCTTCGTAATCCTTGGAAATTTTCTTTTAATAGAAGTAACAATGATTTATGGATTGCTGATGTTGGTCAAAATAATTATGAAGAAATAAATAAAGTAAGTTCAACAACAGCAGGACTTAATTATGGATGGCGTTGTTACGAAGGAAATACTGCTTTTAACACGGCTGGTTGTGCAGCACAATCAACCATGGTAACGCCAATAACCGTTGTGTCTCACGCAGCTGGTAATTGTTCCATTACTGGAGGTTATGTATATACGGGAACCGCTTTTCCAAATTTAATAGGTAAATATTTATTTTCAGATTACTGCAATTCAAGAATAGGAATAGTTACTTCAACAGGAGTACTTACCTATTCTTCAACATTTCCAGGAAATAATTTTGCGACTTTTGGTGAAGACAACAATGGAGAATTATATGTTGCTGGGATAGGAAACGGGATAGTTTATAAAATAGTTGATACTTCATTAACAATTCCTGAATTTACAATAAATGAATACAAAATATATCCCAATCCGTCTAAAAACGAAGTCTATATAGAAAAACCAACAAATAGTTATCCTACGGAAGTTGAAATTTTCGATTTGAATGGAAAATTAATAATGTCACAAAAAACGGATAATAACATTCACAAAAATACCATCAATACTGGTTTGTTGTCTACTGGTTTATACATTATGACTATTAAAAATAACTTAGAAGAAACTTCGACACATAAATTGCTAATCGAATAGTCTAAAACTCAAATCGTAACTGCACAACTATTGTTTTCTTAATCTCTGTATTCAAATTTGCCAGAGAAATACCAAGCAATCTCACGGAATCTTTCATTCGTTCTTGATATAGTAATTCTTTTACAGTTTCAAAAATTAATCCTTTATCAGAAACAAAATAAGGCAAGGTTTTACTCCTAGTTTGTTGTGTAAAATCGCTATATTTTATTTTTAAAGTAATTGTTTTTCCTGATATTTTGTGTTTTTGCAATCTACGTTCAAGTTCCGTTGCGATTCGTTCTAATCGCTCAGCCATAAATATTTCGGAGGTAAGATTTACATCAAAAGTATGCTCGGCTGCGACCGATTTTGTAGTTCTGTTGGGTTTTACTTCACTGTTGTGAATGCCACGCACAATTTTGTAATACTGAGCACCACTTTTTCCAAAATGTTCTTCGAGATATTCGACTGTTTTTGTTTTTAAATCCTTTCCAGTAAAAATTCCATGTTGGTACATTTTTTCGGTGGTAACTTTCCCAATTCCATAGAATTTTTTGATATCTAGAGCTTCTAAGAAATCTTCAATTTCTTCTGGATTGATGGTTTTTTGCCCGTTGGGTTTGTTGTAATCGGAAGCAATCTTTGCTACAAATTTATTTGATGAAATACCAGCCGAAGCCGTAAGACCAACTTCATCAAAAATGCGCTTTCTAATTTCTTGTGCAATTAATGTGGCACTTGGATTTCCTTTTTTGTTTTGAGTAACATCTAAATAAGCTTCGTCGAGAGATAAGGGTTCGACCAAATCCGTGTACTCATAAAATATTTTTTGAATTTTTTTAGAAATCTCTCTATACCTATCAAAACGTGGCGGAACGAAAATTAAATCAGGACAATTTCGTCTAGCTTGTGCGCCACTCATCGCACTACGAACACCAAATTTTCGTGCTTCGTAACTTGCTGCCGAAACAACACCACGAATTTCGCTTCCGCCAACAGCCAATGGTTTTCCTTTTAGATCAGGATTATCCATTTGCTCGACTGATGCATAAAATGCATCCATATCGACGTGAATTATTTTTCGCTGTGGATTATCGGACATGGTACAAATTTAAAAAAATTACACGGAGTTTCGCAGAGAATACACAGAGGTTCACAAAGTTTGTTTTCATAAAAAGTATATCTTTGGTAATCCGAACTGATAGCCCAGATTACTTCACTACGCTTTTATTTTAATAGGAGTTCAGTGAACGTTGTTTGAGACGAAAATCCTTTATTTTTTTCCTTTAAAAAAATAAAGATTGTAGTGTAAAGCTGTAAAAGCTCCAAAAAATGATAGAAATAGAACGTAAATTTTTAGTTTTAAATAACGATTTTATTGCTTTGGCTGTTGCCAAAAACAGAATTGTACAAGGTTACTTGAATTCTAATCCGGAGCGAACTGTTCGAATAAGAACTAAGGGAAGCAAAGGTTTTTTGACTATAAAAGGCAAAGGAAACGACTCTGGAACAACTCGATTAGAATGGGAAACCGAAATTCCATTAGCAGAAGCCGAAAAGTTATTGTCTATTTGCGAAAATGGAGTGATTGACAAAATACGATATGAAATCCCATCTGGAAAACACACCTATGAAGTCGATGTTTTTGCTGGCGAAAACAACGGATTAATTATCGCCGAAATAGAACTCAACGACGAAAATGAATCTTTCGTAAAACCGAATTGGCTAGGACAAGAAGTTACAGGCGACATTAGATATTACAATGGGTATTTGAGTAATAATAATTTTGGTAGTTGGTAAAATTATTTCTTCACAAAAACATTATTCTCTCTATTCACATCAGCCATTAATCCGCTTGGATCAATTGTTATGTTTTTTATTGGAGATCTTGCATTAATAGTAAAATCGAATGTTGGATAGGCCCAATCCCAACCGTCTAGGACAGTTCTTTTTATGGCTAAATTTTGGTTTTCTTTTGTCCAACGCATTAACGTTTGTGGGATATAAAAACTCTCTTGACTTCCGTCTTCATAAGTAACTAAAATATCGAGAGGCATAGGCATTCTTCCAATTCTATCGAGTTTTATTTTGGTGTTTTCTCCGGCACCTTCTACCGATTTGATTCCGTAATCAATAGTATTTGTAGTTTTTGTCCAGTCACTTAAATACCAATCTAAATTTGCTCCCGATACTTTTTCGGCAGTATGTTTAATGTCATTTGGTGTAGGATGTGTAAATTTATAATCAGCATAATAACGTTTTAGCGTTTTCATAAAATTTTCTTTTCCAATCAAATATTCTAATTGAGATAAGAAAATATTTCCTTTGCTATAGGCCTGAATACCATACGGACGGTTTTCGTCATAACGATCAGAATGTGTTGTTTGCGGCTGTTCTTTACCAGACTTTACCAATGCGTAATAACCAGCATAAGAATCGGCGTGAGGATTGTCAACTTTTTTATCAGCAATTTCATTCAAACCATAATTTTCTAACCAAGTCGTAAAACCTTCATCCATCCAACTGTTTTTACTTTCGTTTGATGCTAATACATGCTGAAACCAAGAATGAGCCATCTCGTGAGCCGTTACTCCTAATAAACCATCAAAAGTTCCTTCGCCAAGAATTAAGGTACACATCGCATATTCCATTCCACCATCGCCTCCTTGAATAACAGAATATTGCTCGTAAGGATATTTACCAACTGTTTTGTTGTAAATCTCCATCAGCTGCGCTGTTTTAGGTTGCAAATTCTTCCAGTTTTCGATAATTTTTGGATTATTCTTGTATAAGAAATGTAATGTGGTTCCAAAATTTGTAACTAATTTATCATGAATATAATTCTTGTCGGCTGCCCAAGTAAAGTCATGCACATTTGGTGCCATAAAATGCCACGTCAACGTTTTTTGTTTCTTCGGAAGTTTTACAATAGTTCCGGCATCTTGATAATTATATCCTATTTGATTACCGTTTTGCAAATAACCAGAACCTCCTAAAATATAATTTTTATCGATAGTGATATTTACATCAAAATTTCCCCAAACTCCATGAAATTCTCTTGCAATATAAGGATCAGCTTGCCAACCTTCATAATCATATTCGGCCATTTTTGGGTACCATTGCGACATCGATAACTCCACTCCTTCTTTGTTATTTCTTCCCGAACGACGAATTTGTATAGGAACTTGTCCGTCAAAATCTAATGAAAAAGTTGTTGAAGAGTGAGGCAATAATGGTTTAGCCAAATCTACTTCAAGAATTGTACTGACTACTTTATTTTTGCAATCCAATCCATCTTGTTTTAAATTGGAAATTTTCAGAAACCCTATCTCATTAGACTTCAAAGCTGCAATTCTACTTTCTTTTACTTCTTTGTCTCCCACTTTTACTTTGGTTACCATTCTTCCATCAGGATCTTTAATCGATTTTAGTCGAGCATCCATACAACTATTGGGCTGAAAAGCGTTGTTGAACAAATGATAATATACTCGATGTAAAGTGTCTGGAGAATTATTAGTATAAACCAAAGTTTGTTTTCCTTTGTATTGATATGTCTTTACATCCATCGAAACATCCATTTTATACTCAACATGTTGTTGCCAATATCCTGGATTTGGATTATTTTGAGCAATCATTTGAAAAAAACAGAGTAAAAAAAATACTTTTAACATAAATTATTTATATTTGGCAGATAACAATTAAATATTTACTTATAAAATCTAAATTAGAAAAATTTGCAACGAAAGAGTTAACTAGAAAACAATTAATGACTGTTTCTGGTGGTGATCAAGGAATTAGAGTTGGTGTTGGTTCAACATGTGATCCTGATTCCAATGGAATGAGAATTATAATTGTTTACTAAACATTTATAATTCTCATTTAACGGCTAATTAAAATATTAATTAGCCGTTTTTTTATTGTTTCTTTCTGCTAAAACCAAGGCATTATAAGCATTTACTATCTTTCCTGATCTGGAAAGATTTGAAAAATTCAGTTCTTCTTTCTTTTTTCCTACAGTTACCATTTTTGAAATCGGTGTTCCAGAATCCATAATAATATGTTTTACTTGCGAAGCCGTTAAACTTGGATAATATGCACGAACTAATGCCGCAACTCCTGCTACATTAGGTGATGCCATAGATGTTCCTTCTAAATAGGAGTAGGTGTTATTAGGTGTTGTCGCATAGATTTTTACACCTG
>NZ_JAYSSZ010000061.1:0-2052 GCF_043720215.1 Flavobacterium sp.
CCTCCATATTTTGTGGCAATAACTAAATTATTATTACTATCTTCAATAATATCAGTAATAAACTCGCTATTTAAGCCATTATTTTTATTAAAAATTTCATAGTTTAATCCGTCATATTTTACAAGTCCTGCACCATCAGTTCCAATCCATATATAATCTCTACTATCCTGAAATATTACATTAATTGTAGATGATGGCAATCCATCTTCTTGATTGACCATCTGAAAATCATACACTTGACCAAAAGAGGTGAAATGGAAAATAATAAAAATAATAAAGTAGAATAAGCTTTTTAGCATCTATTAGTCAAAATAAATTAATAAGGCTTAATAAAATTAACAAATTTTACTGAATAATCTATACTATTTATTTATAATATTACTTATTCTTCTCTTCAATCCAGCGTGACATATATTTTGTACTTAATGCTGTGTGATGTAATAACAGACTTCCTATAAAATTTAATTTCCTGTGATTTTCTATATTTGATTGTAGGAAATCTATCTTATCTGTAAATAATTTTTCAAATAAATCCTTTTTAAACCTATTTTCTAATATCTCAAATCCATTTTTTTGAGACTTATCCCAAAGTGTTTCATCTTTATATAACAAAACTGCTTTAGAAGCAAATTCTTCAAAATCATCAGTTATAAAACCGTTCCAATAACAATTTGCATTTATTCCTTCGGCTCCAATACTCGTAGTAATAGTTGGTGTTCCTAATTGCATTGCTTCAAGCAATTTTCCTTTTAGACCAGCTCCAAAACGAATTGGAGCGAGTAAAACTCTTGCACTTTTTATGACATCTTCAGCACTATTTGCTCGACCATGAATAATAAAATTCTCGCTAGAATTATGCAATTGCAATACTTTTTGCGAAGGATAAGCTCCATAAATATGCATCATTACTTCTGGCAATTCTTTTCTAATTTGTGGCCAAATTTTTTCTTTAAGCTGTTTTACAGCATCCCAATTGGGTTCGTGAAGAAAATTTCCTATAAATACAAAATCTTTCTTTTGATGAAAATCTATCGGCTTATTTTCTTCTTTCAAATCAAAAAACAAAGGCAAATAATACAATAAATTAGAATCTATTTTGAAAATATCTACTAGAATTTTTATTTCAATTTCCGATATGATTAATGACAAATCACATCGCAAAATACTAGCAATTTCACGTTTTGCAATATCAGAAGTTAGCAAATCTGAAAATTGAAATTCTATGTTTTTTTTAATAGCGTTTTGACGAGTTAATCTCAGAGAATGCAAATCTTCGGTATCTAAAATTCGTAATGCGGTCGGACAGTTTTCGTAAACCCGCCAACCAAACTGTTCTTCTATAACAAATCGGTCAAATAATGCGATTTCAGGATTCAATTCTTTTATAAAACCATCAAAAGTAGTAGAGTTTAAAATAATTTGCTGAGTTATAACTCCAATTGATTTTAAGTCAAATGAAAAGTCACTTTCTTGTGCTGCCGAGGCAAAAACAATTTCATAATCTTGTTTTTGAAACAACTTTATGAGTTGTAACATTCTTGTTCCAGCTGCCGATGATTTGGGTTCTGGCCAAACCAAACCTATTATTAAAAATGTCTTATTTTTCAACCTAAAAAAATTTTATGCAAAATACGATTATTAATTATTTTATTGAAGCTTAAAATCAAAACTAAAAAATGTAATTTTACACTCTTATTTTTTAAGTTATGTTAGGACTAAAACTGAAAACCGACCCGCGTTGGGTAAATATTGTAGAATCAAATATAGAAGAAATTCTAACTGATCATGCTTGGTGCGAACAAAAAGCGGCTACAAATGTTATTACCATTATTACTTATAATTCAGAACATGAGGAATTAGTAACTGAATTATTAAAGATTGCTAAAGAAGAAATTGAACATTTTCAGTTGGTACACAATATCATAAAAGAGCGTGGATTAACTTTAGGCAGAGAAAGAAAAGACCATTATGTAAACGAGTTATTCAAATTTCTGAAAAAAGACGGAAGCCGAAACGATGCATTTGTAGACAGATTGTTGTTTTCTGCCATGA
>NZ_JAYSSZ010000062.1:0-5242 GCF_043720215.1 Flavobacterium sp.
AGCGCGGCCAGGACCGCTGCCGCGCCTGCAAATACCAGCGGTAACCCCAGCAGCGTGATCAGCCCCAGCGGCCACGCCAGCCCGGTGCGCAAGGTGGGCTTCAACAAGGCAGGGACCATCTTTAATCATTTTTCGAGTTGGGAATAATCTCGAAAAAGGTTCTTTTTTAATACAAATCCAAGGATAGGTTTTATCATCACGAAGCAAAATATTGTACCGTGGTTGCAAGGTTTTTATAAGGTTGTTTTCTAATAATAGTGCATCTGTTTCAGTGGGAACAACAATGTGTTTGATGGTTACAATTTTCTTAACCAATACATTGGTTTTGGCTGTGTCATGTACTTTATTAAAGTAGGAAGAAACTCTTTTTTTTAGATTTTTTGCCTTGCCAACATACAGAATTTTGCCTTCTTTGTCATAATACTGATATACTCCGGGATTATCCGGAAGTGTTTGTATTTGTAACTCTAAAGATGGAATTGACATTATTTGGTGTTGGAATTGAAATTGATTTTTGCAATTGATATTGAGAAATTAGCCACAGATTTAACGGATTAAAGTGATTCTCAAGGATTGTTTATTTTTTTTCAGCAATTTTTTGTTCGATAAATGAAATGTGTTTTTTGGAAATTGTATTAATTATTTTATTTATCTCCTCTTCTGTTAACTGCTCCAAATAGCTTTTTTCATAAAATTTTATATCATTGCAACGTAAGTTATATTTATCTAAATTGAAAGTTATTGTAATTGAAGAAAATCTATAATTAAATTCACCATAATTTTCTATTTTAAAAATATTATGATGACTTACAAATGCTAAACTTTTAGTTTTTTCGTTAATGCTATTTCTCTGATTCAATAAATCATTCTTATATAAACCATCATCAAATAAAACATAACATTTGTTTTCAATATAAAACTTTTCGAATTTTTGACAACTTTCTTTAAATTTCTCATACAATCTTTTTAAAGAATCATCATAAATATTTATAATTGCATCTTTGCTTTTTGTAATTTCTATTTTTTCTCCTAAAGATTTGACTTTCTGTTCCAACAAAGCAATTTCCTTATCCAAATCATCATCTTCCTCAATACTTTCACCATTGGCTCCAGTTATCATAATTTCTAGTGAACGAACAAGATTTTGAGCAATATACTCTGTAAAAGCTTCGAGATTTCCGGCATCAGCCAGTTGTAAAACAGCAAAATAATTGGCTTTATCTTCTGTTTTTATAATTACTGGAGGATAATTAAATTTCATTAAAATAAAATTCATCAAAATCCTGGCAGTTCTGCCATTTCCATCATCAAAAGGATGAATCCTTATAAATTTATAATAAAATTCAGCCGCTAGTAATACTGGATTTACGTCGTTTTGCTCCGTTTTACTTTTGTACCAATCTATCAAATCGGTCATTTTTGAAGGCGTTTCTTCTGGTGTTGCAAAATAAAAGATTTCTCCAGTTACTGTTTCTACATGATTAGAGGTTGTTTTGTATTTTCCAGCACTAATTTTTCTAGGAACTAATACGCCGTCAGCATTTTTAGATTCTTTATAGGAGTCTTTTAGCAAAAGTGAATGTAATTCTCTAATAAAATTTTCGGTTAGAGGTCTGTCGCCGGTTACCATTTCTAAAACCCAATTGATAGCTTCGTTATGTCCTGTAATTTCTAAAGTGTCTTTTAATGGCTTGCCTTGTGCGGTAATTCCAAATAAAATCAAAGCTTTTGTTTCACCATAAGTCAAAGAATTTCCTTCGAGATGATTAGAATGATAATTCCAGTCTAAACGAAATTTTTGCATTATTCGATCTTCTTGCTCTTTATCTATGGGACGAAGAGTGTCTAATTCTGATTTTAATGCTAACGCTTTTAGAATGTTTTCCATTATGTTTTAAGATTGCCTAAAAAACAAATTTACAAATTCAATTGTTTAAAACCGAAAAACAAGAGACAACTTATAGTTCATAAATCATTATTTTCTATATTTATACTTTTAACCTACTATGACTCACCACGAACACAAAACTATAACGGTTTTAAAAGAGACCATTTTACCCGGAGAAAGCAAAACCATTAATATGGAAATTGCGAAACTTCACACCATGACCAAACTAAAAATCCCCATTATTGTAGAGCGATCTAAGTTTCATGGACCAACCGTATTGCTCACTGCAGGATTGCATGGTGATGAAATAAACGGAATCGAAATTGTTCGTCAGTTGATTGTTCAAAAAATAAATAAACCTAAAATAGGTACTATTATTTGCATTCCTGTTATTAATGTTTTTGGTTTTCTGAATCAAACTCGTGAGTTTCCTGATAAACGTGATTTGAATAGGGTTTTTCCAGGGAGTAAATCAGGGTCTTTAGCTAGCCAATTTGCACATTCTATTTTGACAGAAATAATTCCATTAGTCGATTTTGCTATCGATTTTCATGCTGGAGGCGCGAGTCGTTTTAACGCTCCACAAATTCGTATTGTTCCAGATAATTCCGAATTAAAAGCACTTGCCGATGTTTTTAATGCACCATTTGGATTGTTTTCTAAAAACATTCATGGCACCTTTAGGAATTCTTGCGATAAATTAGGTGTGAAAATGTTGTTGTTTGAAGGAGGAAAATCAATTGACATTAGTAAAAGTATAACTCATGAAGGTATTGAAGGAACTAAACGCATTTTGAATCATTTTGGCATGCTGAATTCGCGAAAAAAAATCACAATACCGGAACACAAAACACTTTATATTGAAAAATCGGGTTGGATTCGTGCCAAATATTCTGGAATGTTTCACGGACTAACTAAAATAGGAAGTTTTGTAGAAAAAGGACAAATTCTAGCTACAATTTCTGATCCTTATGGCAAAATTGAACACAAATTAAAAGCGCCAAATTCTGGTTATATTATTAATGTAAATGACGCGCCAATTGTCTATCAAGGAGATGCTATATATCATATTTCTAATGCTACGGGCGATGAATAAATCAGCATTAAGGAAAATATATAAAGGGAAAAGAGAAGAATTACGTCCTGATGAAATTGAAGAAATGTCTTTAGCAATCGCCAATACAATTTTGAAATTAGATATTTGGGATAAAACGTACTTTCATATTTTTCTTTCTATGGAAGAGCAAAAAGAAGTAAACACAGAATACATTTTACATTTATTGCAAGGTAAAGACAAGGAAATTGTGATTTCGAAAGCTGATTTTGACACTCGAGAAATGACTCATTTTTTGTTGACAGACAATACTAAAATTAAGAAAAACGAATACAACATTCCAGAACCAGTAGATGGTTTAGAAGTTCCAACTCATAAAATAGATGTGGTTTTTGTTCCGCTTCTTGCTTTTGATAAAACAGGAAATCGTGTAGGTTACGGCAAAGGGTTTTATGATAAATTCCTCTCCGAATGCAACCCTAAAACCATCAAAATAGGACTTTCTTTTTTTGAAGCCGAAGAATTTATTTCAGATGTTTTTGAAAACGATATTAAATTGGATTTTTGTGTAACTTTAAGCAAAGTTTATAGTTTTTAATTTATATTTGAAAAAAAATAACCTACTATGAAGTTTCAAATTACAAGTGTTAAAATATTTTTCGTTTTTCTTTTATTAACATTCACATTTACAAGTTGTATTGTACATCATCCCTCAAGAGTTGTAGTGGTCAAAGCAAAAAGACTACCACCAGGACAAGCTAAGAAAATTTATGGAGGAAGCGCAAAAGATTATGCTCCTGGTCAACATAAAAAAAAGCATAGAGATTAATATAAAATATTATTTACGAAGTTTTTATGCTTTTATGGCACTAAATAAAACCATCATTATTTCCCGAAAGCTCTTCTATTGAAAACAATCAAAATCCCAACACCTGTAGATATTGCCATATCGGCAACATTAAAAATAGCATTGAAAAAAGTAAAATGTTTTCCTCCCCAAATTGGCAGCCAAGTTGGTAAATTTCCTTCCCAAATAGGGAAGTATAACATGTCGACAACTTTTCCGTAAAACCAAGAGCCATAAGGTTTATCGCTAAATAATGTTGCTACTTCATAAGAACTATCATTAAATATTTTTCCGTACGATACAGAATCGATAATATTACCAAAAGCACCAGCTAAAATTAATGAGATAGCAATAATTAAAATGTTTGAACTTTGTTTTTTTACCGAATCCCAAAGCCAATAACCAATTCCACCCACAGCAAGAATCCTAAATAAAGTCAAGGTTAGTTTGCCATAAACACCAGGAATTTCTGCTCCCCAAGCCATTCCTTCATTTTCAATAAATAGTATTTTGAACCATGAAAACACTTGAACTTCTTCGTGTAACACGAAATGAGTTTTTATATATATTTTTGAAATCTGATCTACTAATAAAACCAGAAAAACGATAAAATAGGCTTTCTTTAAATTCATTTTTATAAAATTATGATGCAAAAATAAACAATATTATATAAAAAACGCTCCAAAAAGGAGCGTTTAGTCGTATATAATTTCGATATTATCGTTGCAAATTTTTCGCTTCAATGCTCATTGTTGCGTGAGGAACAATTTTTAAACGATCTTTGTTTATCAATTTTCCTGTCACTTTACAAACGCCATAGGTTTTGTTCTCGATACGAACTAGTGCATTTCTCAAGTCACGAATAAATTTTTCTTGACGAATAGCCAGCTGCGAGTTTGCCTCTTTAGACATCGTTTCGCTTCCTTCTTCAAACGCTTTAAACGTTGGCGATGTGTCATCGGTACCGTTGTTTAAGTCATTCATGTAAGCGCTTCGTATTAAATCTAAATCTATTTTAGCTTTGTCTAATTTTCCCAAGATTAATTCTTTGAATTCTGCTAATTCTGCATCAGAAAATCTTATTTGTTCATCTACCATAATTTCTTTATTTTGAAATTAAAATCATTGTTTTTATATCATCAAACTCAATAATCGTACCGTTTTCGATACTTTCTAAAAGAATTAGTTCTTTTGTCAGTGTTTCAGATTTTATATAGTCTTGGTTGTCTAAAATGGCTTGATTAATCTTGTCATTTTTTTCGACCGAAACCGTAATCTTATCAGTCACATCGTAACCCGAATCTTTTCGCAAATTCTGAATTCGGTTTACTAACTCTCTGGCAATCCCTTCTTTTCTTAATTCATCAGAAATCGTAATGTCTAATGCTACGGTAATTCCACCAGAATTTGCAACCAACCAACCTTCAATATCTTGCGATGTGATTTCTACATC
>NZ_JAYSSZ010000063.1:0-5236 GCF_043720215.1 Flavobacterium sp.
TATTATAACTTCGCTAAATGAAGGCAAATTTCCAGCAGGAAAAACAGTCAATTCATTTATTCCTTATGATGTAAAACGAGAATTAGGCTTGCCGACTTATAAAGAAAAAGATGCCATTTACACGTATCATTTTTACCATTTGTTACAACGTGCAAAAAACATTTATTTGCTTTATAATACCGAAAGTGATGGTTTAGACGGTGGAGAAAAAAGCCGCTTCATTACACAATTAGAAGTCGAAAAACAACCAAAGCACAATTTGACTCATGAAATTATTCACCCAATTGTGCCTAATATAGCTTCCAAATCAATCGTAATTTCAAAATCTGAATCAGTAATGATGCGATTGAAAGAAATTGCAACAGGAAAAGGATTTTCGCCTTCGGCATTAACTACTTATATTAGGAATCCGATTCAGTTTTACTTCCAAAGAATATTATCTATTAGAGAATCGGAAGAAGTGGAAGAGAACATCGCTTTAAACACTTTAGGAACGATTATCCATGAAACATTGGAATCATTGTATAAACCAGTCATTAATAAATTTTTGACTACTGATGATATAGACAAATGTTGGCTCTTGCTAACGAGGAAGTTCTCAAACAATTTAAAGAAATTTATAAAGAAGGAGAAGTTAAAAAAGGTAAAAATCTTTTGGCTTTTGAAGTAGCAAAACGAAATGTTTTCAATTTTTTAATTGAAGAAAAAAAACAAATTGCAAATGGGGATGTGGTGAAAGTTTTAGCATTAGAAACGCCGTTAGAAAAAATTTTAGAAGATGAGAGTTTACCTTTTCCAATAAAAATAGCTGGAAATGTAGATCGAATAGAAATTAGAAATAACAAAATTCGAATCATCGATTACAAAACTGGAAAAGTAGAAAAAAATAGCGTTCAACTCAAAGATTGGAACGGACTTACTTTAGACATAAAAAATGATAAAATAATCCAGTTGCTTTGTTATGCATTTATGTATGAAGAACAAGCAAATGGGTTAGAAATGGAAGCGGGAATCATTTCATTTAAGAATATGAAAGCTGGTTTTTTACCTTTTGGAATAAAACAAGATAAAGAAAATTTCACGATTATAACACCTGAAATTCTAGAGCATTTTAAAAGGGAAATAGTTGTTTTAATTAATGAGATTTTGAATATTGAGATTCCTTTTGAGGAAAAGGTCTAAATAACCACAAAAGACACAAAAGGAATTGTGAATATTTATAGTGAATTATAAGCAAGAAACTTTTGTGTCTTTTGTGGTTAATAAAAATTAGATTGTTTTAAAAAAAACCAATAATACTTTCTCTAATTCATCACGATTTTCGATGTGACTCATGTGTCCATCAGGAAAAGAAATCAATTGTACATTGGTGTCTTCAATTTGTTTGATGTTGTCTTCGTAATTTAGAACACCATCTTTTTTACCAAGAATAAGCAGTTTAGGATAAGCAGTAAGGTGTAACAAATGTTCTTTATTTTTTCTGAGTTTCATGCCTTCTTGTGCTGCAATATAGCCTTGCAAAGGAGTTTTTAACGCTTCTTTTTTTACTTGATTTATTTCAGTAATCAAATTTTCGCGATTGTCTATGCTGAATAAATTTGCAATAGCGATTTGAACTAAAGAAGCATATTCCTTGTGTGCCATTTTTATAGCACGATTTCTGTTTATTTTTCGCTCATGATCATCTGCATAAGTAGTCGAGTTTAATAAGACAAACCCTTTAGTGTTTTCAGGATACAATTCGGCGAAAGCCAAAGCAACATAACCGCCCATCGAATGGCCTACAAAAACAGATTTTCTGATTTTTAAATGTTGCAAAACAGCACAAACCATATCCGCTTGGTCTTCCATCGTGTGTACATAACCCAAACATTCCGATTTGCCATGACCTAATAAATCGATGGTGATAATACGGTATTTTTCTGTAAATGAGGCAATGTAAGAATCCCACATCGAGGTATTTTCTAAAAAACCATGAAGTAAAACTATAGCAGTTCCTTTTCCAGCATCGGAATAAGAAATTTTCGTGTTTTTGTAGCTTAAATTATTCATTACTACAAAAGTATGTTTTAACGACGAATTCACGAATTATTTTAAAACAAAAACGGCTCACATTTCTGCAAACCGTTTTAAACCTAATATCTAAAATTAAGAATTCATCAAACTCTCAATTTCATCTACTTCAATAGGAATATTTTTCATTAAGT
The DNA here is from genome assembly GCF_043720215.1 of Flavobacterium sp. Taxonomy (GTDB): domain Bacteria; phylum Bacteroidota; class Bacteroidia; order Flavobacteriales; family Flavobacteriaceae; genus Flavobacterium. The sequence continues at coordinate 2,208 of NZ_JAYSSZ010000063.1, forward strand.
TAAAAGGCTCTCCTTTTTCTTGAATGACAACATCATCTTCCAATCTAATACCGAAACCTTCCGCTGGAATATAGATTCCCGGCTCTACTGTAAATACCATATTGGCTTTCATAGGTTCATGTAATAATCCGTAATCGTGTGTGTCTAATCCCATGTGATGCGAGGTTCCGTGCATAAAATATTTTTTGTATGCTGGCCATTCTGGGTTTTCGTTTTGCACATCGGCTTTGTCAAGCAACCCTAAACCAAGTAATTCGGAAGTCATGATTTTGCCTACTTCAACTTGATAAGGTTTCCACAAAGTTCCTGGCGTAAGCATTTTTGTAGCTTCATTTTTCACATGTAGAACTGCATTGTAAACTGCTTTTTGTCTGTCGGTAAATCGTCCAGAAACAGCAATCATTCGGGTCATATCGCTAGAATAATTAGCATATTCGGCACCAACATCTAGCAATATTAAATCTCCTGCTTTACATTGCAAATTGTTTTCTATATAATGCAAAACATTAGCACTATTCCCTGAAGCAATAATAGGTGTGTAAGCAAATCCTTTAGAACGATTTCTTAAAAATTCGTGCATCAATTCGGCTTCAATCTCATATTCCATCACATTTGGCTTCACGAACGATAACAAACGACGAAATCCTTTTTCGGTAATATTACAAGCGGTTTGTATCAAATCTAATTCTTCACTTTCTTTGACAGAACGAATGCGTTGCAAAATAGGGTTCGATTTTTCGACTTTATGTGCTGGATAATTTTCTTTCCACCATTTTATAAAACGGGCTTCACGCGTTTCGGTTTCAATTACAGCACGATAATGTTCATTAGTATTTATGTACATCGTTTCGGCGTAAGCCATTATTTCTTTCAATGTTTTATGAAAATCTTGTAACCAAATCACGCTTTTTACGCCCGAAACTTCAAAAGCACGATCTTTTGTTAACTTTTCGCCTTCCCAAATGGCAATATGTTCATTGGTTTCTTTTAGGAATAAAATTTGTTTGAGGTGTTCGTAAGGCGCATCAGGAAAAAGCAATAAAATACTTTCTTCTTGGTCAACTCCTGACAGATAAAAAATATCACGGTGTTGTGCAAATGGCAAACTGCTATCGGCAGAAACAGGATATATATCGTTCGAATTAAAAATGGCAACACTATTAGGTTTCATCTGAGCTGTAAATTTTGCTCTATTTTTGATGAAAAGATCTCGGTCTATTTGATGATATTTCATTATGAAATGATTATTATTGTAAGTTCCAAAGTTATAACATTGAATTTGAAAAGTACAATTATGAAACGAATTATTTTTTTATCGACTTTAATCTTATTTATTCAAAAAGGAATTGGCCAGGAAAAATTACCTTTTATAATTTTTGATGGTAACGGACGTGAAGCAAGTTATAAAGACATGCTAAAAGCGTCTGAAAAAGCCGAAGTAGTCTTGTTTGGTGAAGAACATAATAATGCAATAGCTCATTGGCTACAGCTTGAACTTACAAAGGATTTAGCCGAAAAAAAGCAACTCGTTTTAGGCGCCGAAATGCTTGAAGCCGATAATCAGAAACAATTAGATCAGTATTTGAAAGGAGAGATCAATCAAAAGCAATTAGATTCAACCGCTAGATTATGGCCAAATTATAAAACGGATTACAAACCATTAGTCGATTTTGCTAAAACAAAGAAAATCGCATTTATAGCCACAAATATTCCGCGTCGCTTTGCTAGTTTGGTTTACAAAAATGGATTTTCAGCACTTGATAATCTTACCGTCGAAGAAAAATCTTGGATTGCACCTATGCCCATTTCTTACGATGCTAAATTACCAGGTTATATAAAAATGTTAGCCATGGCAGAAGGTCACGGTGGTGAAAATTTGCCCAAATCACAAGCATCAAAAGATGCAACAATGGCTTATTTTATTCTGAAAAATAAAAAACCAGAAACTACGTTTATACATTATAACGGAACATATCATTCCGATAATTTTGAGGGTATTAATTGGTATTTATTGCAAAAAGAACCAAAACTAAAAATTGTTACTATTGCTACAGTTACTCAAAGCGATGTTATTCGTTTCGAAAAAGAAAATCTCCACAAAGCAGATTTTATTATCGTTGTAGATGAAGATGTTACCAGAACATATTGAAAAATAATTATATTTGACCGCTTTTAATGTTTAACCTACTTAAAAAAACAAAATGAAAATTAAAAAGTCAGTACTAATTTCAATATTTGCTTTCACATTTTTATCGTGTTCAGATAATGATGATAAGGAAGTAACTCCTCCAACAGAACCTCAATTAATTGTAAAATTCAAATTTGATCCAACTCAAGTTCGATTAAATAATTTGGGACAACCATCAACAGTATTAGCTGGAAATGCAGCTCAGTCACCTGATTTTAATACTATTGCCTCTCATTATCTAGAGTTTGCGCCAAATGCAAATACAGCATTACTCTCAGGAACAATTTTGTATAAAGGAGAGTCAACTACAGCTGGTGGTTTGTCTGCTTTCGATTTTAGTAAGGCAAAAATTGTCGCAGAAGGAGAAGCGTTTCTAAGTATTCCTTTAAGTCAGATACAAGCAGGAAGTTACGAATGGGTAAGATGTTCTTTGTCTTATCAAAATTACGATATCAATGTTCGAAGTGCAGGTGTCGATTACGTTGGGACTTTAGCTAGTTTTGTTGGAACTAGAACGTATATTGGTACTCATAATATTGGCAGTTACCCATTTGTCATAAACGGAAATCGCGATCAAGGGTATTGGGCTTTTGGCTTGCAAGGATTTCCTTATTCTACTTCTGGACAAGCGCCAGCCGGAGCTACAACAGTCCCAAATCCAATTGCTTCGACATCTCCACTTCCTCTAAATTCTTGTGTTGTAACGGGAAAATTTGCTAATAATTTAGTTATTACAGGAACTGAAACAAGTAATATTGAAGTGACGCTTTCACTTTCTATTAACAATAGTTTTGAGTGGAATGAAGTAACCGCAAACGGAAAATATGAACCTTCAATTGGC
>NZ_JAYSSZ010000064.1:0-5229 GCF_043720215.1 Flavobacterium sp.
GGAAAAAACAAACCCTGTTATTCATTTCTCTTTTGATTCGATTAGTTATAAAGAAGTCGGTTTAGCAGATGCCTTGTTGTTTGAATTGAAAAAATGGGCAAATAAATACGAAGTTTCTTTTGAAGGAAAAGATATAAAAACCCAATTTTTAGAGCTTTTACAAAAAGTTTCAGAAAAGCATGGTCAGGTTGTTTTGTTAATAGATGAATATGATAAACCAATTATTGATTTTTTGGAGTTTCAAGAAAACGGCATTTATGTCCAATCCAAAAAAAACCAAGAGATTATGAAAAGTTTTTATTCTATCTTAAAAAGCTCTAGCCAATATCTTCGCTTTTTCCTTGTAACAGGGGTTTCCAAATTTTCTAAAGTCTCCATTTTCTCCGATTTGAATAATTTGACGGATTTAACCCTTCATCCTGAATATTCTACTTTGACAGGCTATACCCAAACAGAATTAGAAACTTATTTTGACCAATACATCGAGGAGGCGAGTAAAAAATTAAAATTATCAAGAGCGGAACTATTGCAACTCATCAAAACTTGGTATGATGGCTTTAGTTGGGATGGCGTTAATCGGGTGTATAATCCTTATGGGGTGTTGAATTTTTTAGACCAATGTCGCTTTACCAATTTTTGGTTTTCTTCCGGTACACCTACTTTTTTATTGCATTTGATGAAAAGGTATAATCTATATGATGTTGAAAATTCCATTACGAACTCTATTAAATTAGAAAAATATACAATCGAAAATTTAGAACTCGTTCCTTTGTTATTTCAAACCGGATATTTAACGGTTAAATCCATGAATAATGTAACGGATGATATGGTTTTGGACTATCCCAATAAAGAAGTGCGAGAAAGTATGTATTTTTTTATGATTGATGGGTTAACAAATGCACACCAAAGCCATCACTATGCTTATGACTCTCTAAAAGTGTTGTTGGAGGCATTTCAAAATGCAGAGTTGGACAAAGTCAAAACGGTTATCAATAATTTATTAAGTGGTTTACCTTCAGAAACTTATGATGCCAAATCGGAAGGTTTATATCATGGATTACTTCATTTTATTTTTAAATTATTGGGCACTTACATTAAAAGCGAAGTACATAGCTCAAAAGGACGAGCGGATAGCATAGTTGAAACGCCAACTCATGTTTTTATTTTTGAATTCAAATTTAATCGCACCGGAAAAGAGGCTTTAAACCAAATTATAAAAAATAATTATGCAGAACCTTATCGGGCTTCCGGTAAAATAATCACCGGAATCGGGGTGAATTTTAATACTAAAGAAAAGAGTATTAAACATTGGGTAACGGCTAAGTTTTAAAAACAAACCTTTTTCCTTAATTTATGAAAAAAAATCCTCCTTTTTGCCTCCTTTTTTTCCTATTAGTTTTACTTTCTTGTAAAAATAATACAACGGATAATAATTCAATTTCAAATTCTGATGAAGTTGCTGCTACTTCTCTGTTAGGAAAACCGCTTTTCGCTTCAAAACCTTCCGCTGAATTATTAGAAAAATACAACCAACACAAAAAAGCGTTTGATTCCGCACCTTATGATGTGGAAAAACTAATTTGGTACGGAAGATTCACCGCTTATCAAGGGAAATACAAGGAAGCCATATCCATTTTCAAAAAAGGTATAGAACAATTTCCCCAAGATGCGCGACTGTATCGTCATCGAGGGCATCGTTATATTTCTATCCGGCAATTTGACCAAGCGATTGCAGATTTTGAAAAAGCCGTTGAATTGATACAAGGTAAACAAGACGAAATAGAGCCGGACGGAATACCAAACGCTCAAAATATACCCGTTAGCACCTTACAAGGGAATATTTATTATCATCTTGGATAAGCAAATTATTTAAAACAGGATTTTTCAAAAGCCTTTAAAGCCTTTGATAAATGTTTAGGAACCTCTACCAATAATGATAATATTGTTTCTGCTACTCATTGGTTGTACATGATTTTAAATCGAATGCAACAACCGCAAGCGGCTGTTGGGGTTTTAAATAAAATCACTCTGAAATGTCAATCATTGAAAATCAAAACTACTACGATTTGTGTTTGTTTTATAAAGGAGAATTAACGTTGGAGCAACTAATAGTTAAAGCCGACCAAGATAAAGGTGCAGGTAGAGATGCCATTGATTACGGCATCGGAAATTGGTATTTGTATCATGGAGAATCTGAAAATGCAAAAAAAGTATATGAGAATATATTAAAACGAGATTCATGGAGTTCTTTTGGATATATTGCTGCGGAGAAAGATTATGCTACTTTATTTAATTTTTGACTTTGGACAAATACCTCGCCGCACGTAGCGGGTACGAGACACAAGAAAAATGATATTTTAGGCGGACGCTATTCATTTTTTTGACATTTTAGTTTACAAATCGGTATTTTTTTTTCTTTTTTGACCACATCAAACTTTGGTTTAGGAGTTAGGGTATCCCCTTTTTGTCTGCCTTTACCTTTTTTGTACTTTTGAGGTAAAAAAGGGTTTGGGTCAAAAGTAGAAAAAAGGGTATGAGCCGCCTTGCGTGTTTGAGCAATGGTCAAAACATCAGTAATTTCATTTTCTACGGTTTTTTCTTTGTAAACCGATAAATACTTTTCCCAAACTTCGGGTTGAGCTTGTGTTTCTGAGGAAGCGGTAAGGAGCAACCAAACGGCTAGTGTCCAAACAGCCAACCAATTATCAAGATGCCCGACATCGGAAGTTTGAAAACTATCCAAGAGCATGGATTGTTTGGCAAAACGATAAAAAGGTTCTACATCGTAACGTTCGCAATATTGGAAGTAAGCAAGCGTGGTAGAAGTTTCCGATTTACGTTTGCCGCAAAGAGCGATGAATAAAGGTCGAACAAAAACAAGTTCTTTGGTTTCAGCATCTTTAACAACGCATCTGATAATATCCAAAGGTTTATCCTTCATGGAGTTACCGTTTTTCGAGCGTATTTTCAGGTCATTCCAACGGAAGAGTTCAACGACGACTTTTCGTCCATTGCTCAATTCTAACTCAAGGGAAATGTGTTCCGAACATGGCAAATCCATAATACTATCCCGCTCGACTGTATAGGCTACTCCTTTTTTGAAGTAGGTTTTTGTATCCGTTTCGGGAATTAAGTACCATTTTTGTCCATATATTTTAGGGGCACCCCCAGTTTGGGTATCCGATTCTGATTGGTAAATCTTGGAAGATGCTCGTAGTCGAACAATATTGACCAAGTTAGCAGCTTCATGAGTAGGGGACAAAAAAGCGGCTTGACCATAGCTTGTGTCTGCTTTATGCAGACATAAACTATCCCCAAAAGGCAGGGTCTTATCGGTCATAACGGACATTAAGGCTTTGGCTCCGGCTTCGATAGCATTTCGAGTAGCCGTTAAGCGTTCAACTGTCATCGGCGGACACCAACCCCCTTGTCCTTGCTCAAAAGGGTTCAAGTGTAAACACGATACCGGATAACCAATACCAACCGGTTTATTGCCTTTTATCGCATTATTGGCTATCGGTACATACGTGCGTCCTTCCAATGTCGGCGAATGCGCTTTAATAATCTTGGTCGTATCCGTTGTAAATCCGTAAAATTCTGTCCCTTCTTCCTTGCGAATCGGGGGAATATATCGGGAAATTACTAAATTTACCTCCTGGATTAGGCTTTCATAGCTTTGTTCATCAAAGCTTATATCCGTCATAATCTTCGTCAGGTTACTGTAGTGATAGTGAAAAATTTCACTCTTACTCAACTGTACGACACTTTGGGCTTCCGTGGCACTTGCCAATGCCATTACTGCATTGGCTAGCGGTCGGTAGCGATTGACATTCATATTAAGAATATCATGGCAGAACTGTTCTGATTTACTTTTTTCTTTCATAATACAAAGTTCTTCAGTAGGTTCTGCTTTTTTATATTTTCAGCTACTTTTTTTTCACCCCCGGTAAATAACCGGAGTGATGCTTTAATATTACTTTAAATATCAAAGACATTTATTTCAAATAAAATGATATTCCTTTGAATTCTTACAAAAGTATTCAAAATTTACCATGTCACATTTTTTTTAAAATCTGTAATTTTAATAGAACTTCGGTTTAAAATTTGTCCAAAGTCAAATTAATTGATGTTTCATTATTACTCTTAAGTAGTTAGACCTAAATAAACGACAATTTTATGAGGATACAATTAATTGACTTTCAATATAATGTAACGCAATCTGACTTCTGACTTCTTTAATCTGACTTCTTATGATAAAAAATACCCTTTCCAACGCTGAATTAGCGCGATATGCGCGTCATATAGCAATACCCGAATTTGGGATTGAAGCCCAAGAAAAATTAAAAGCAGCGAAAGTTTTAGTGATTGGAGCAGGAGGACTTGGAAGCCCCTTATTGCTATATTTAACAGCCGCCGGCGTAGGAAAAATTGGAATTGTGGAGTTCGATGTTGTGGATGAATCAAATCTTCAACGCCAAGTTTTATATGATGTCAGCGATATTGGTAAATCAAAAGCTAAAACAGCCAAAAAGAAACTTTCCAAACTCAACCCACATATTTTAATCGAGGTTTTTGAAAAGCCTTTTACGGCTCAAAACGCAAAGAAAATTTCCAAAGATTACGATATTATCGCGGACGGAACGGACAATTTTCCAACTCGGTATTTGACCAATGATGTTTGTGTGCTTTATGATAAAGTAAATGTTTACGCTTCCATTTTTCGATTTGAAGGGCAAGTTTCTGTTTTTAATTATGTTGAAAAAAACGGAGAAAGAGGGCCTAATTATCGCGATTTATTTCCTGAACCGCCTCCTCCCGGAACCGTTCCAAGTTGTGCAGAAGGCGGAGTTTTGGGCGTTTTACCGGGAATTATCGGTAGTTTACAAGCCAACGAAGTTATCAAAATAATTACCGGAGTGGGAGAACCCTTATCGGGAAGGTTATTTTTGTTTGATGCAGCCTTGTTTACGACAAGAATATTAAAAATTAGAAAAAATCCGGCTACCAAAATTACTAAACTAATTGATTATGAAGCATTTTGTGGAATACTTAAATTCATTAAAACCGAAGAACTAAAAAGGATAAGCGTAGAAGAACTACAAAAATGGATACAAGAAGGCAAAAATTTTCAACTCATAGATGTCCGCGAGTCTTACGAATACGATATTGCCAACTTAAATGGAACGTTAATTCCCATGAATAAAATGATAGGGAATTTAGATAAAATTT
>NZ_JAYSSZ010000065.1:0-5207 GCF_043720215.1 Flavobacterium sp.
ACCTATAAAACTAAAAACAGCACCAAAAACGTTTTTGGTGCTGTTTAATTTATCTATTTTTGTCTAATAATCTGTATCGATTATTTAGGACTAGTCATAGTTATGACATCGGGTTTTTCAAACTATTTTTTAAAATTATTTCACGAAGATTCTCAAAGAAAAAAACACAGAGGTTCACTATATTTTTTTTTTAATTTTCTTGGCTTATCTCTGTGAAACCTTTTTGAATCTTTATAAAATAAAACTGCTTTTTTTTTAAATATCCTTAATAAAACTTTCGTATTCGAGATAAAAACGCTCCAGTTTATCCATTTTTTCATAAAAAAAATCGAATATTTCGTCCCAATATTGTCTATTACTTACACTAACTTCGAGCTTTTCGACCCAAATACGACTGATGGTTTTTTCGCTTTCGAGTGTATATTTGCTTTCAAAAACTAAGTCTTTAATAAATTCTTCTTCAAGAATAGTTTTTAGAGATTCTAATTTTTCAAAATAAGTTTTACGTTTTTCTGCATCACGCATTTCTATATCAATAAGAACTTGAGCTTTCTTATTATCTACAAAAAATTTAAAAGAAAAATCTTTAATTTTTGTATCGTATAAAATCCATTTTCTTGGATATTTATCGGAAAATGAAATCCAGAATTCTCGTTTTAATCTTTGGCTTTCTTCTTTGGTGTACATGATTTATATAATGTAAGAATTTGGAACTTGAAATATTTAAGCTATCTTTATAATTGTGTTTTTTCTAAACCCGTAAATTAATTTCTTTTTAAAAATTGCGAAATGGATTTTTCAGATTTTTTAAAATATGTGCCAAAAATAGCAAAAGAATCGCTACCAGCGACTATTGCGCATGCAAAAATGATTCCTCCAGAAAGAATCGAATTATTAAATAACCAAGATTTTTCGCAAATTATTCCCAAGAAAGCAGCAGTTTTGATGCTTTTATATCCAAAAAACAAAATCACCCATTTGGCATTAATAGTTAGAAATTCTTATCCCGGAATTCATGCCTCGCAAATTGCTTTTCCTGGAGGAAAAGTTGAAGATTTGGATTCATCACTTTCTGAAACTGCTTTGCGAGAAACACATGAAGAAATTGGCGTTACTGCAAAAAAAGTGACTCTTATTAGAGCATTTACCGAGGTTTATATTCCGCCTAGTAATTTTCTTGTTTCCCCATTTTTAGGTTTTGCCGAAGAAGAACTTTCGTTTACTTTAAGCCCTGATGAAGTCGACGAAGTTATCGAATTACCTTTATATCAATTCCTTGATGAAAAGATTGTTATTACTGTGAACATGTCGACTTCCTACGCTACAAATATTCAAGTTCCCGCTTTTCAGATAAATGAGCATTTAGTTTGGGGAGCTACTGCCATGATGATGAGCGAGTTGAAAGAAATTATAAAAAAAGTCTTATAAACTAATAGTTTTTGTAAATTTGTAGTTCACCTTTTTTATAAAATTATGGGATTATTTAAGAGAAATCCTTTCGGACATATACTTTTTCTAAAAAAATGGTTAATCCGAATTTTTGCAGCCATTACACACCGCCGTTACAGAGGATTTAACGAATTGCAAATAGACGGTTCGGAAATCATCAAGGCTTTGCCCGATACAAATGTTTTATTTATATCGAACCATCAGACTTATTTTGCTGATGTTGTGGCTATGTTTCATGTTTTTAATGCCAGTTTGAGCGGGCGTCAGGATAATATTAAAAACCTAGGTTATATCTGGCAACCAAAATTGAATATCTATTATGTTGCGGCAAAAGAAACTATGCAATCTGGTTTATTACCTAGAATTTTATCTTATGCAGGAGCAATTTCGGTAGAAAGAACTTGGCGTGCAGGTGGTAAAGATGTAAACGAAAAAGAGAAAAAAGATATAAATCCTAACGATACCGAAAATATAAAAATTGCTTTGGCCGATGGTTGGGTGATTACTTTTCCGCAAGGAACAACAAAATCATTCAAACCTGTTCGCAAAGGAACTGCTCATATTATAAAACAACACAGGCCTATTGTTGTTCCAATAGTTATCGATGGTTTCCGTCGTTCTTTCGATAAAAAAGGATTGCGAATGAAAAAGAAAGGAATCTTGCAAACTTTTACTATCAAAGAACCACTAGATATTGACTACGATAATGACACAATTGAAGAAATTGTTGAAAAAGTAGAATATGCAATCGAGCAACATGCTTCTTTTCTAAAAGTAATTCCAGCAGAAGAAATTGAAGAACAAGCAGAATTAGATAAATTGCGTAAATGGCAATACTAAGTTTTTAAAGATCTATTTTTTTAAGTTCTTCAAAGTTGTTTTTTAGTTTTTTAAGCAAAAATCCGTATAATAATTTGTAAAAAAACCAAAAAGCTGTAGTTAGTATTCCTGTAACAATGACAACTACTAGAAAAGAAAGTATATAAATATTCGTTGGTATTTCAGTAATATTATCATTATGCGCTAACATACTGCTTTCTATTCCTTTTTTAAGTCCAAAAGTAAAAATCCCAATAAACAAAACTGCAAAAGTAACTAGATTGAATAAAATATAATTTTGTACAATTTTTCTAGTTTTAAATATATTTTTCATCAACAATTTTGTATTATCTGTTGTAGAAACTTTTTTGTACATAATATAAAATCGTACTATAAAGTAAACAATAACTGCATATATAATACTAATCATTATTTGATAATAAGTGTAAATACCCAAATCTTTAATAAACTTCGTGTTTTGCTCATCAAATTTTGTAAATGACAAAACAATACTCAAAATTAAACCAAAACTGAGTTCCAAAATACTAATAATAAAAATCCATTTTACAGTAGAAGAAGAGTTTTTATGCAACATCGCATAAATCTCCTTCTCCGAAAACTTCGGATAATTATTATTCTTATTCCAATCCTTTTTTAATAAATCCAGCTCTTCCATATATCTTTTTCCTTACGGATTAATAATTTTCTTCAATTTCCCTTTAATCCGATTCATCTTTACTCTTGCATTTACCTCACTAATTCCTAATGTTTCAGATATTTCTGTATAATCTTTATCTTCAAGATACATAAAAACTAAAGCTTTTTCAATATCGTTTAATTGCTGAACTGCTTTGTACAAAAGTTTTAAATGTTCCTCTTCTTCATAATTATATTCCTCTTGCAATACAAAATGCTTGCCAGTTTCAAACTCAATTGTATTTACCGTTTTGGTGTTTTTTCTATATAAAGTAATTGCAGTATTCAGAGCCACACGATATGCCCAAGTAGAAAATTTACTATCCCCACGAAACTTAGGAAAAGCTTTCCATAACTGAATGGTAACTTCCTGAAACAAATCATTATGTTCGTCTTGATTTTGAGTATATAGCCGACAAATCTTATGAATAATATTCTGATTTTCTTTTAGTTGCGCTACAAATGACTGCTCTAATGCATTACTCATATCGAGTTAGTAGTATTTTATTAAATTATGTTACAAAGTAAACCAATAAAAATGAGGAGCACAACATTCCGTTCTTTTTCAACAGTCTTCCCGCTTTTCGTTCCAATCTTTTATAATTTGTTCTTCGACAAGCTCAGAATGACAAATTATAAAAAGGATTTCCACTGTAATCGGGGCTATAAATTAGCGTTCAAATTCTATTCAATTTTCAAAAAACAAAACTTATATTTCCTTATATGCCTTATATGGTTTAAACCAAACTCTTTGTACCTTTGTCACTCAGAACCATAGAGCCTAAAAAAAGAATGAATATTCCACAATCAACCTTACCTCGCATAGTCATTATTGGTGGCGGATTTGCAGGTATCTCAATAGCTAAAAAACTAAGAAACAAAAACGTACAAGTCGTATTGTTAGATAAACACAATTACCATACTTTTCAACCTTTATTATATCAAGTAGCTACGGGTGGACTCGAAGCAGGGTCTATTGCCTACCCTATTCGAAAAGTCATTCAGGAATACAAGGATTTTTATTTCAGATTAACCGCTGTCAAAGAAATTGACACTAAAAATCAGAAAATCATATCCGAAATAGGCGATTTACATTACGATTATCTAATAATTGCTACGGGAAGTAAAACCAATTATTTTGGCAACAAAGAAATTGAACGCAATTCGATGTCTATGAAAACTATTCCGCAGTCGCTCAATATTCGTAGCTTGATTCTAGAAAATTTTGAACAAGCCGTTCTTACAAAAGATGGAGCTGACAAAAATAGTTTAATCAATTTTGTACTGGTTGGTGCAGGGCCAACAGGAGTTGAACTTGCAGGAGCATTAGCAGAAATGAAAAAAGCTATTCTTCAAAAAGATTATCCAGATTTAGATGTTTCTAAAATGGAAATAAATCTAGTACAAAGTGGAGATAGGATACTAAATACCATGAGCGAAAAATCCTCAAAAGCTGCTGAAGAGTTTCTATTGAGTTTGGGTGTAAAAATCTGGAAAAACGTACGTGTAACTAATTATGATGGTCGCACCATTTCGACAAACTCCAACTTAACTTTCGAAACTGCTACAGTAATTTGGACAGCAGGAGTTCAAGGAGCAGCAATTGCAGGACTTAATGCTAATTCTTTAGTTGAAAGAGTCGAACGCATTCGTGTAAATGAATACAATCAAGTAAACGGTTACGATAACATATTTGCTATTGGAGATATTGCCTCAATGGAAACTGATAAATATCCGCAAGGACATCCTATGATGGCACAACCTGCACTACAACAAGGAGATTTGTTAGGCGAAAACTTAATCAAACTTATTAATAAAAAACCTCTAAAACCTTTCGAATATAACGACAAAGGTTCTATGGCAACTATTGGTCGTAACAAAGCCGTTGTCGATTTGCCTAGATATCATTTTAATGGTGTTTTTGCTTGGTTTGTCTGGATGTTTGTGCATTTATTTTCACTTATTGGTTTCAAAAATAGAGCCGTTGTTTTCCTAAATTGGGTTTATAATTACATACGTTTTGATAGAGAAGGACGATTAATTATTAGACCTTATAAGAAGAAGAGTTTTGTGACTTTTACTAGTGATGAGATATAAACAAAAAAATAGCTTGAATAAAATTCAAGCTATTTTTTATTTATTGATAATGTCTTGTCCTAAAATAGCGATACATAAATTCATCGTTATGGAAAACACCCAGGAACCTCGCTATGTAAAGCGTACCCAAAAAGACTACAGTATGT
>NZ_JAYSSZ010000066.1:0-2031 GCF_043720215.1 Flavobacterium sp.
GTACCATCTGCACAATCTTCGATATCATCACATCGCTTTGCATGCGGAATAACTTCTTCGTTTGCGCATACAAAACCATGTGGTTGACAAGATCCAGTTGCATTGTGGCATGATTGGAATTTTTTGTTCTCAGTTGCTCCTGTAAAAGCCGAAAACAAAATGAGAATAATAAGAATAACTGTTGAAAAACGGAACATTTTTGACATGAATGTGAATAGAAACTGTTTATTGTGGTGTGATATTTGAATTATGGTATAAGCACACAATGGATTCTAAATTTCAATTTTTGTCTACATCAACTGATGACGATAGCAACGCCAAAAGCCTTTTTTACTATACTTTGCTGTCGCGATCACAATCCGCTTTGCATATACCGAGCAAAGTAAAATAAATGTCACTTGATGATTTTGTCCTTGAGCAACGTTCACCAACCCATTGGTCGATTTTCTTTTTTTCTTGGATATACACCCATTCCACGTTCCATTTGGAATAAATCCAAAAAAGGCAAACTACTTCTACATTACAAAATGTAATGCAAGTAATTGATATCAAACATCTATGTCTGACATATTTTATTGAACGAATTTGGTGTATTACATTTAAGTATATCGAAGTTTTGTCCACTTTTCTTTGTGGTCAACGCATCCCCTAACTTTGGTAACCCAAAATTAGGTTTTTTGTTTTCATCTTCCATTTTATAATTTCTACTAAATTCGAGTTTACGGTTTCCCTCTTTTTTATAGTTTTCTATTATATTTCGCATATTTAATGATGAATTTCTATTTCTATTTTGAAAACGTTGCAAAGGTTTACCTACAATATTTTGAAGTATATTAGATACCAATACCGAATGTAATTCCTTTTGTTTTCCAGTTTTTTTATCACGAATTTTTGCATTTTCGTTCCTTTTCAATGTTATGTTGTCTAAACATGATGTTCTAAATTCATCTATATTGAAAATATTAAAATTTTCATTTAATCTTCTTTTTATTCCAATGCATGGCGTACTTATTACGCCTCTCATTTGACTTAATCTACTCCAATCTCCATAAATTAATACAACTTCTCTTTTATCCTTGCCAAATATTGATTTTATGTTATTAACCAATTTCGACTCAGATCTTAATTTATTTATATACGATCGTAATCTTAGTTTTCGTATAAATGGTAAATTATAATGTTCTCTTAATTTGTCTTCAACCTCGTTTTTGTTTTTGGCATAAATAATAAAATTATCTAAAATACATGTTTTTGATGAAATTTCTCCTAATTTTTCTTCTGTTTTATTAATGCCTTTTTCTTTTTTATAATCTTGTAGTGTTTTTCTGTGTTTTATTGTACCCAATTCATGCAATCTTTGTTTTGTTGTATATTTAAAATAATTAACATTTTTTACATTATCATCATAATTGCACATATACAATAAATCTGGATTTTTTCCAGGATCAACTAATACTAAATTATACATTATGCACATTTTTTTCATTTCTTCTTTCATTAACTTATTGTCCCAGCCATTTTCAGTTTCCCCTAATTTGTCTATATATTTGTACGAATCTTTATCCATTTGAGCATGCCTTTTATTTATAGTTAAACCGTACATATCAATATTTCTAAATAAAATTGTAACATCAACGCCATCCGTTGTAATATGATGGTCAAATCTAAATTTTTTATTCCATTTAAATTGATTTTTGCCTAAATCAACTATTTCTGACCAAATTTTATCGTAAAAAACTGATATGTTATCTTTTAATATTTTACTTATTCCTTGCTTTACTTCTTCTTCCTTTTCAGGATTTATAAAAAGTGTTATTATTGATAATGTATCAATATCAATATTAGCTGGAACTAAACTTGTCCGTAAAGGAAAACAACAATATATTTTTCTTTTCATTTTTTCCAATTCAACATTCATAAATATCATATTTTTAAAATATACCATTGAATTTTTTTCTAAATCTCCATCTAAACCTTTTTTGTTGTAATCAATATCATTTGATATAATCTTATTTTTGTTTTCGATTATCC